>DATKIS010001154.1:0-9854 GCA_035543975.1 Pyrinomonadaceae bacterium | reverse complement strand
GACTTTTCTCAGTTAAGCGGAACGGGAGTTCTAATTGTCGTTGAACGGAAAAAACTATTGACGCTGAACACCTAGATTCTCCACCCAATACCAAGGTATCGATCGATACTTTCGTCCAATAGATTCACCTCAACGCCTGTGGTGTACTCCGCACCGCAATAACAGACATAACCCATTTAAAACGAACTTTCGCCGAGGAGAGATAAAACATGAAATTCAGAAAGCTGTTACGTAACGTCTTCTTTGCGATTACAACGTGCGCAATTGGACTCGGCTTGCTTGCCGCGTCAGGCCAGGCACAAAACACCCAATCAAAAACTATTCAAAAGGAGAACACCATGACCCAAACGAGTGCTACACAACAAGGGAGCAAGCAGGTCGCTGATAAGACCGCGATTCGCCCGTTTCATATAAAGTTTCCGGAAGCCGATTTGACTGAACTGCGCAGACGCATCAAGGCGACCCGCTTCCCGGAACGGGAGACTGTCGCGGATGACACCCAGGGCGTGCAACTGGCCACGATTCAGAAGGTCGCCCGCTACTGGTCGACGGAATACGACTGGCGCAAGGTCGAGGCGAGACTGAGTTCATACCCGCACTTCATCACTGAAGTCGACGGGCTGGACATCCATTTCATTCACGTGCGCTCGAAGCACGAGAACGCCCTGCCGATCATCGTCACCCACGGCTGGCCCGGCTCAATCATCGAGCAGCTTAAGATCATCGAACCACTGACCAATCCCACGGCCCACGGCGGGAGCGCCGCGGACGCGTTTCACCTGGTGATTCCGTCGATGCCGGGCTATGGCTTCTCGGGCAAGCCGACACAGAAGGGCTGGGGTCCCGAACGAATTGCCCGGGCCTGGGCCACCCTGATGGAGCGCCTGGGATACCAGCGCTACGTCGCGCAAGGCGGCGACTGGGGTGCGCTGATCGTAGACCTGATGGGTGTACAGGCGCCGCCAGGACTGATTGGCATACACACCAATATGGCCGCTGCGATTCCGCCCGAGGTTGATGCGGCGGCTTTTGCCGGCGGAGCGCCGCCTCCCGGCCTCGACGAAGAAGAGAAAGAGGCTTTCACCCACGTGGCCTTCTTTTACAAGTTTGGTCTCGGCTATGCCCATGAGATGGGGAACCGCCCGCAGACGCTGTATGGGATCGACGATTCTCCGGTCGGCCTGGCCGCGTGGATCATCGATCATGATATCTGGACCTACCGGCAAATCGCTCGGGTGTTCGACGGCGCCGCCGAGGGCCTGACGCGAGACGATATTCTCGACAACATCACCCTCTACTGGTTGACCAAAACCGGGGTGTCGTCGGCACAACTCTACTGGGAAAACAAGAACGCCTTCTTCGCACCGAAGGGCGTAAAGATCCCAGTGGTGGTGAGCGCCTTTCCGGAAGAGATTGCCCCGATTCCACGGAAGTGGGCCGAAAAGGCCTATCCCAAGTTGGCCTACTACAAGCGCCATCCGAAAGGCGCGCACTTTGCCGCTTGGGAGCAGCCGCAGGCGATCGTGGAAGATCTTCGCGCAGGCTTCAAGACGCTGCGGTAGTCAAGGTAGTTCAAGAGGAGGCACGTTGGATGGCCGCGCCAGGTGTGTCACCCAGCGGGTACCGACTATCTCTCTGTGCAACCTCTGTGTCTCTGTGTCTGTGTGGTGAGTGTTCGTCTACCGATCGTCCACCGCAGAGACACAGAGAACACGGAGTCGCACAGAGTCAAAGGGAGGTGGTTCATGAAGGACTCGGAAGAAATGATGCGGAAGTTCAGCAGAGACGAAGAGGCGGTCCGCAACCTGTCACCGGAGCAGTTTCGCGTAACGCAACGCAGCGGCACCGAGCGTCCCGGAACCGGCGAGTATCTGCACAACGACGAACCGGGCATCTACGTCGACGTCGTCTCAGGCGAGCCGCTGTTCGCTTCGTCACACAAATTTGACTCGGGCTCCGGCTGGCCGAGCTTCACCAAGCCGATTGATCCCGCCTACGTGGACGAGCGTCCGGACGACATTCAGGGCGGCACGGAGGTGCGCTCGACGCACGGCGACAGCCATCTCGGCCATGTATTTCCGGACGGGCCGCGGGACTGCGGCGGATTGCGCTATTGCATCAACTCGGCGGCGCTCCGGTTCATCCATCGCGACGACATGGAGGCCGAGGGCTATGCGGCCTACCTGGACCAGGTGGACGACGTCGGATGACTGACGTGCGGTCAGCCCATGCAACGGCAATGACATACTTGACTCATCATCGGTGTTTGCAACCCGAAGGGTTGCAAGAGAGTAGCCGGGGGTCGGAGCGAAGCGCAGACCCCCGGAACCAGTCATCAAAGGATCCGCACCCTGCAAGGGTGCCAGAGTTCGATCTTCTGTGACCCTTTCAGGGTCTGACTAGATTGCCGTCCGATCCGGGGGTATCGCGCTGCGCGCTCAACCCCCGGCTACTTTCTTGCAGCCCTCGGGCTGCCCTCAGGCCCCTCCCCCAGCGTGGGATCTGATGAGTCACGTATGTCATTGCCGTTTGAACGGTTTTCCCTGGCCCACGAGAAACCGTTAGAAACGGTTTGAAATCAGTGGCCGGCTCCAATGACCGGGCTGAAGCCACCGTGTTAATGAGATCGCCCGGCGCTCTCGCTTGGGTGCGCTAAAATGTTTGCCAGGCAGACAAGAACCTGCACCCTTGTAGTAGAGAGGTGCCACAGAGATTCGGTAATTAGGCACTACTCTTATCTGGACTTCTTTTGCCGGTCGCTGCTAAAGTACATAATGTGCTCGCTGCCCGCAGTGCAGCGGGCACGTTTAGGTTAACGAACTCGGGTTTTGCATTGCGCCGCTGTCCCCCGACACTCCGTCGCCTCCAATCTCGACCCATTGAAAATCAATCCGACAGCCGTCTGTCGCTTAACATCACTCTCGCTGGCCTCGGGTTAATCCCAGTTAACCAAGGTCCGCCGAGGGCTTTGGAGCACCACCATGCCTTCCCCCATCAGAAAGATTGTTTCCAGTTCACCCATCGTCGCGCGCATCGGCGTCGCAATGGCCGCCGCAGTTCTACTTGCTGTTACCGCCATCATCATCTACCAAACCCGCGCTCCGCGGATTAGTGAGATCAACTATTCACAGCTCTACCAGATCGCTGAAACCGGCGCAGCCGTCTCGCTGACGATCGAGAGCGACACCCTGACAATTCAAAGCAAACAGGGCGCAGCGCTCCAGGCCACGGTCACCAGCGACGCAATTCGCCAGGGACTGGTCGAACAGTTTCGCAAGAACAATGTTCCGATCGAGTTTCGACCGGTGGGCATGAGCTGGACGGAAACAATCCTGACCTGGGGGACGCCGATTTTGACCCTACTGCTGCTGGGCTTTATTGGTTGGCGAGTCTACGCCAGCATGAGCGGAGCCGGCGGGTTTAGCGTAGCCAACCAGAATGGAAAGCAAGACGTTTCCTTTTCTGATGTGGCCGGAGTTGATGAGGCAACTTCTGAGCTTGCTGAGACGATCGACTTCCTGCGCGATCCGGGGCGCTTTGGCCGGCTCGGCGGACGCGCTCCCCGCGGCATCCTGCTTTATGGCCCCCCGGGTACCGGCAAAACGTTGCTGGCTCGCGCAGTGGCTGGCGAAGCGGGTGTGCCCTTCCTCTTAGCATCAGGTTCCAGCTTCCAGGAGAAGTTTGCCGGTGTCGGGGCGTCGCGGGTGCGCCGGCTCTTCGCCGAGGGCAAGAAACTTTCGCCCTGCATTATCTTCATCGACGAGATTGATGCCCTGGGCCGGCAACGCGGACGTGGCAACGACTCAGCCACGGCCGACCAGGATCAAACCCTTAACCAACTGCTGATCGAGATGGATGGATTTGACCAAAGCGCCAGCATTGTCGTCATCGCCTCAACTAACCGGCCTGACGTGTTGGACCGTGCGCTGACTCGTCCCGGCCGCTTCGATCGCGAGATTGCAGTTAACCTGCCGGACGTTCGTGGACGTGAAGCGATACTGAGTGTGCATGCCCAGAAAATGCAGCTCGACACGCAGCTGGACCTCAGCTGGGTGGCGCGGGGCACACCAGGCTTCTCGGGTGCGGACCTGGCGAACCTCCTCAATGAGGCGGCCATTGCGGCAACGCGTGATAACTCCGCGAGCGTATGCCGTCAGCATGTGGAGTTTGCTCGCGATCGAATTCTGATGGGAGCCGAACGCCACGGATTCATGATCGACGAGGACGAACGCTATGCCACGGCTGTCCATGAAGCTGGCCACGTCGCCGTGGGGATGGCGGTGAAAAATGGCGATCCTATCTACAAGGTTTCCATTCTTCCGCGAGGGCGCGCTTTGGGCGTCACCCAGTCCTTACCCGAACGCGATCGACTCATGAAGAAACAGGAGTATCTCGAAGACCAGATTGCCGTGCTTCTGGGAGGACGCGCGGCCGAACAGATACTTCTGGCGACGATGACGGCCGGCGCCTCAAACGACATTCAACGCGCGGTGGAAATAGCGAGGAGCATGGTCAGCGAGTTTGGCATGAGCCCGCTCGGGCCAATCTACCTCGGCGACCCACGAAGCGAACCGATCAGCCAAAACCTGCTCGACCGGGTTGAGGAAGCTGTTAATAGCATCATCAATACTCAACTCGAGCGGGCATGCGAGATGGTTAGTGCTCAGCGGGACGCGATCGCGCGGCTGGTGGAGCTACTACTTGAATTCGACACTGTGGAATCAGACGGGATTCAGGAATGCTTCTCGAGCGTTCAAGTCAAACCGGTGTTCGAACTTCAACCCGCACCGGCACTCTTGCCTCAACCAGCAGCCATGCAACTCTGAGCTTTAGATAAAGTTCGACGAATGATTGTAGGGGCGGCACGCCGTGGCCGCCCCTCTTTCGTTTCCACGCGTCAGAACCCGGAGCGTTACTGAGAAAGTAGCCGGAGGTCGAAGCAAAGCGGAGACCTCCGGATCAGGCACCTTTTGTCATTGCACGCTGAAGGCGTGCTGGAGCATAACTTCTGGCATCCTTCTCGGATGCGAAGGCTTTCGCACCTGGTTCCGGTGGTCTTCGGACCACCGGCTACTATCTCTCAGCCCGTCGGGCTGAAGTGGTCGAATCCCGGCTTTGCATCGATCGATACTTTTGGGGCAAAGGCAATCTCTTGGCACGGCCTGTCAAATCGTGGTAAAAGCCCTCGACCAATTCAATCCAGGCTCTTATGGCGTAGGAATCGTTGAGCATGTTAGCCACCCCCGCACTAACTCGCAGGCGACGCGAGCGTTGGTTCTATCTCGGCATGTCGATAGCGGTGATCGTCACCGTCTTCGCCGGCTTCGCCCCCACCTATTATCTCAGGCCGTATTTCACCGCGTCGCCGTTGATGCCGCTGCTGCACTTCCACGGCATGGTCTTCACGTCATGGGTGGTGCTGTTCGTGATCCAGACCACGCTGGTGGCGGCACACCGAACGGACGTTCATCGTCGTTTGGGAATCGCCGGCGGCTTGATTGCTGCCCTGATGGTCGTGGTCGGCGTTACCACAGCAGTCATTCGCGCCAGTCAAGGGGCCACGCCACCGGGTGGACCTCCGCCGTTAGCCTTCCTGGTCGTACCGCTGGGTGACATGCTTGTATTCGCAACGCTGGTGAGTGCAGGTTTCTACTTCCGGCGGCGGCCCGACGTGCACAAGCGGCTGATGATGCTGGCAACAGTTTCAACCATGGCCGCGGCGGTGGCTCGACTGCCCTTCGCGTTCATGCAGGCTGGTCCGATCGCTTTCTTTGGGTTGACTGACGTCTTTGTGGTGGTTTGTGTTCTCTACGATCTGATTACGTTAAAACGTATCCACCGTGCCACAGCATTGGCTGCCCTGCTGATCATTGCCTCGCAACCGTTGCGCTTGATCATCAGTGGCACAAACGCCTGGCTCCAGTTTGCCGCCTGGTTGACGCACTGGGTCGCCTAAAATCACCTGCGAGGTGTCCCTGCAGCCCGCCCGCGGCCTCCCGCCCCCGTCTACTTTCGCTTCGCCGTTTCGCGCAGGAGCCAATCCTTCGCCTCTCTACCACTCGCCACCAGGTTCCCACTCTGATCGTAGATTCTTAAATACGGAACCGAAGTGATCCCATACTGCTGGGTCACCGGTGTATTCCAGTCTCCAATGTCCATGAAGAGGACCTGCATGTCTGGAATCTGTCGGTTGATCGCCTCCATCACCGGGCTGAGGCCGCGGCATGCCGGACACCAATCGGCATAAAAGTAGACTATGCTGATCCGCCCCTGATTGAGATACGAACGGAAATCAAAGTCCTGGCCTGGCCGGTTCAGTGGTTTCGCCGTTGACTTTGGAGGTAAGGCTGAGGATCCTCTAGCCGAAGACTTTCCGGCTGGATTCGCCAAGCTATTCGTCCCCACTTTGCGACCGGAAAACACTATGTCCGAACTATCAAGCCCTCCCCTCTCGCTTCGCTTGTAGGTGGCCGCCACTGGTTGGGTCGATTTCCATAATTGGGCCCGTCGCCATTCCCAGGGAGGCATGGGCGAGCCATCGCGCCAGAGTCCGCGCATCTCACCGCGCGCGGCTTCTTGTGCATTAGCATAGACGGTGCGCTCGGCCTCAGACAGAGAATACCCGCTCGTCTTATCGAACCAGGCGGAGCCATCACGAATCACCTGCAGACCAATGTCCAACTTGTTGCAGAAGACTTTTCCCACCACGTGGTCGCTGGCGAGCTGACTAAAATCAACTTCCACCGCTTTGTCGAGAACAAGACTCGCCAGGTACTGTTGCGAGACCTCGCCAAACTCCTGCTTCAACTCAGGGGAGGCTACACCTTTGAGGACCACAAACAGTTTTCGTCCGCCACTGACGACAACAATAGTCTGCCCATCGCGAACTTCAGACACCACGCCTCGCAGCACGAGCGCATTTGCGTGGGCAGCAGGAAAAAGTAAGAACGCTAGAATGATGATGAGAGTTGGTTTCATGTGGGTTACCTTTAGAGTGTGCCGAGGAATCGAGATGACAAGCAGGTGAGCACTAACCCCAGTTGCCGCTCTTTGGAGGTTGGCAAGACTTATCGACCAACTAACGAAACTTCACGAAAGCATTCTCAGTGCTGCTCAGTGTCTTTTCGTAGATCGCTTCTTTTTCTAATTATTCAACGTGAGGAAGCCGGAAGATCAGTGAAGACTCAGGGAACGTCTCCTTAGGTCATTAAAGGCTGGCCGGTCAGGTCTTGTCAATAAGAATAACCACACGATCCACGAAAGCACATCAAACGACACAAAGGGGTGCACTTAAGCTCGACTCGGTATGTTTTCGTCGATCGCTCATCATTTTCTCGCGGCTGCGAAGACTCGGGTGCAGTCCGCTCAGCCGAAGCCTTTACTAGCGCCAGCAACACTCGTAAGATGACCGCGCACGCCCGTTAAAAGTTCCACAAAGAAAACCCGGTCGCAGGAAATGGAGCGAATACCCATGAATCGAGTACGCCTGTTTTTCCCCAGCCACCCAGACGCGATGGTAATTAGCTTTGCCCTATTGCTCGGGCTGGTCTCCTTCAGCATCGCGACCAATCAGGCCAGCGCGCAGCAAATCACCAGCGCGGCGAAGAGCGCCGGGGCCGCGGCGGCCGACGACAACGACTACACGAAGAAGATCAAGGAGTATACGACCGAGTCCTATTTCCGCACCGAGCTGGTTGACCACTTGCCAATGTCAGACAAGGTGCCGTCTCCGGATAAGGTGCTGGGTTACATAGTCGGCACGCCGAACAAGCTCACTTATTCGAAAGACCTATATCGCTATTATCGCGAGCTGGCTAAGGCGTCTCCACGCGTGCGCGTGTTCACCGCCCCGGAGCGGTCTGAAGACGGTAAGGAACAACTGCTGGTCGCGGTAGGCGACGAAGCCACGCTGGCCCAGCTCGATCGTTACAAAGCGATCACTGCCAAACTTGCTGACCCTCGCAAGGTGACCGAGGCGGAAGCGCAAAGCTTGATCGGTGAAGGCAAGGTTTTCTATTGGGCTTCCGGCTCCATCCACTCTCCCGAAACCGGCTCGCCGGAAATGCTGATGGAACTGGCTTACCGACTCGCCGTCGAGGAGAGTCCTTTCATCCAGGCGATCCGCAAAAACGTCATCGTGCTGATCACACCGGTCCTTGAAGTTGATGGGCGCGATCGCATGGTTGACGTTTACAACTATCGCAAAGCGAACCCGGGCAAAAACGCGCCGGGACTGATCTACTGGGGCAAGTATGTCGCGCATGACAACAACCGGGACGGACTCGGCATGGCGCTCGCGCTCACCCGAAACATGATGCGCGCGTTTCTCGAGTATCATCCGGCAGTTTTGCATGACCTCCACGAATCAGTTCCCTTCCTCTACACCTCGTCGGGCACCGGTCCCTACAATGCCTGGCTCGATCCCATCACCATCAACGAGTGGCAATTGCTGGCCTCGCACGAAGTGGAGGAACTGACGAGGCGTGGTGTGCCCGGAGTTTGGACCCACGGTTTCTACGACGGCTGGGCGCCCAATTACATGTTCTATGTGGCCAACGGTCACAACTCGATCGGCCGCTTCTATGAAACCTTTGGCAACAACGGCGCCGACACCATGGACCGCACCGTCACCCAGCAAGCCACCCGCGACTGGTTCCGGCCTAATCCGCCCCACTCGCGGGTGAAGTGGTCCCTGCGCAACAACGTCAACATGCAACAGTCCGGCATCCTGCTGGCAATGAATTTCGTGGCCAACAACAAGGAGCGGTTCCTCCAGAATTTCTACGTCAAGAGCCAGCGCTCGGTGGCCAAGGCGTCGAACGAAGGTCCGGCAGCTTACGTGGTTCCCATCAATCAATCGCGCCTGGGGGAAGCGGCGGAGACGGTAAACCTGCTGCGGCAGATGGGCGTTGAGGTGCAGACGGCGGACAAAGAAATTGTCATCAAGGACCAGAAGTATCCGGCCGGTTCGTACGTCATCCGCATGGATCAGCCCTACTCGCGCATGGCCGACATGTTGCTCGACACGCAGTATTACAACGTCAACGATCCCCGGCCTTACGACGACACCGGCTGGACCATCGGCCCGATGCGCAACGTGAAAACCGCGCGCATCACCGACAAAACGATCCTAACGGCGCCCATGACCTTGATGATGAGCGACGCCAAAGTGACGGGCAAGCTGACCCCCGCCCCCACTGAGGCCGGCTACGTCATCAATCACAACACGGACAACACCCTGGCCACGCTGCGGTTTCGACTGAAGGAGGTGAAGATGGCCGCCGCGGAAGCGCCCTTCAAAGTCGGCGATCAGCAATTCAACGCAGGCTCCTTCATCATCAAGGCTGACGGGTCCGAGTTGCGCAAGAAACTCGAGACCGCCGCAATGGAGTTGGGGATAACCGTCCTGGCAGTGGAGACGCTGCCCACCGTCAAGACACACGAGCTGGCGGTGCCCCGCATTGCCATCCTGCACACCTGGACCAACACCCAAAACGAGGGTTGGTTCCGCATCGAGTTTGACCAGCTAAAGATTCCCTACGCCTATATCTCCGACCAGGACGTCCGCCACACATCGGATCTGCGTAAGAAGTATGACGTGATTATCTTCCCGCCCCTCGGCGGTTCCGCCCAGGCAATCGTCAACGGCATCCCGATGCGCGGCGATCCGATTCCGTGGAAACAGTCTGACGTGACTCCCAACATGGGTACTTCGCCGGATCAAACCGACGACATGCGCGGAGGAATGGGACTGGTGGGCGTGGCCAACCTGCAGAAGTTTGTGCAGGATGGCGGCACGTTTATCGTCATCCAGGGAAACTCAAGTATTCCGATTGACTTCGGTATTACCTCCG
>DATKIS010001153.1:0-2305 GCA_035543975.1 Pyrinomonadaceae bacterium | reverse complement strand
GTCTTGCAAGTCGCTCCAACCGATCTAATTTCCCATCCGGCGTCATGAGTATTTTTCAGGAATCTGGTAACGAGTTTCCGTTGCGATCCTGCCGGATGATATCGATTAACGCATCAAGGCGTTGATCCGAGTGAATTTGAGAATCCGCAAGCTGCGCGAATCGGTCCTCGTTGCGCGCAAAGCGTCCTTCGTTTCGTTCAAATGCGGCTTCGGTGCGCAGCTGGGCATCCACTAAGATCTCGAGTTTTGTCTGAAATTCGTTCCGCCAACGCAGGCCATGGCTGGCGAATAATTTCGCAAGTCTTTCGAGGCGGTCTATTCGATCTTCGGGTGTCATGCGATCCCGCTCCGTTAAGAGTAAGGAGCCACTAACAGACACTTTGACACTAACGACTTCAGCGAATGATTGCCCGATTATCGTGGTCAGTCAAGATGATGTAGCAGGATTGACGTCTTGGTGTGTTGCAAGAATCTTTGTAGGACAGGATGCCGTTGAGCCGAACCGTTATCCGTGGGTCGTAAACTTCACTTCAGCACGGCCCGGATGCCGACCAGGATGAGATAGGCAACGGCGATCACCACCGCAAGCTTGATGACGAACACGGCAATGCCGAACAGGATTTTGATTAGGCCCAGGGTGAGACCAGCCGCTGTCAGGACAATGGGGATGCCTACCGCAATCACGAAGATTGCCAGGAGAATAATTCCAACCACTCTAAAAATGTCTGTCGCTTCTTTCATCGGTTACACCCGTCCATCGCTTCTCAATTTTTGCCGCCTTACCGCTGCTCGGTTGACTATACGAAACCGGTGCGCCTTGCGTTCCCAATAAGATTTGGCAATTTTCCAGCAGTTTCATTCAAAACTAGCCGATCGATTAGGCCTTGCGGACCCACCCGCTACCGCGCAGTGGTACTGACCTCATTGCCACTCCGTTCAGAGATTGATCAAGCTGCTGGTGAGTCGCGTATGGACCCCGTTTCGGTGATAATTCAATCACATGACGTATTCAAGCACGGGAAATCTGTTTAGTGAATCTCCCTCCAAATTACCGTCGGAGACAACCGCGCCGCTCGCCGAACGCATGCGGCCGAAGTCTCTGGCTGAGTTCGTTGGGCAGAGCCATCTTGTCGGCGAAGGCCGGGTCTTAAGACGTTTGTTGGACGGCGCTGCAGCCATGCCTTCGTTGATTCTTTGGGGATTACCGGGCACCGGAAAAACTACGCTCGCGCGTCTCTCGGCCGAAAAGGCTGGCGCACGTTTCATCGAGCTATCTGCAGTCTTCTCCGGTGTGAAGGAGTTGCGCGCTGCGATCGCCGATGCGCGCGCGGAAAAGAAATACGGTACGAGGACGATACTCTTCATTGATGAGATTCACCGATTCAACAAAGGCCAGCAGGACGCTCTGCTCCATGCGGTTGAAGATGGCACAATCATTCTAATTGGCGCGACAACAGAGAACCCTTCGTTCGAAGTTAACGCAGCCTTGCTGTCGCGCTGCCGTGTCCTGGTGCTAAATCCGCTGACGGAGAGCGAAGTCAAAACAATTCTGGAGCGTGCGCTGAAAGATAACGAGCGCGGCTTGGCCCAACTTAAACCGGAAGTTCCGGAAACCCTGCTTGATCGGGTGGCCAGCTCCGCCGCCGGAGATGCGCGAGTTGCACTCGCAGCTCTGGAAGGAGCAGTAGACTCTACTTCGCCCGACTCAGCCGGCGTTCGCCACATCACAGAAGAAGCGATCGTCGAGTCGATGGGCCGTGCCCACTATGCCTATGACAAGGGCGGCGAGGAACACTACAACCTTGCGTCGGCGCTGATCAAGTCGTTACGTAACTCCGATGTCGACGCTTCACTCTACTGGCTCGCTCGCATGATCGAAGGCGGCGCCGACCCAATCTTCATCGCGCGACGGCTTTGCATTCTTGCTTCTGAAGATATTGGTCTGGCTGATCCACAGGCCATGGTCCAGGCTGCCGCCGCGGCTGATATTGTGCAGTTGATTGGCTTGCCGGAGGGCTTGTTTCCGCTCTCGCAGGCGACGATTTACCTTGCCCGCGCTCCGAAATCAAACGCAGTGAAGCGCGCTTATCATGCCGCCGTGGCGGACGCTGCTGAGACGTCGCGAGAACCCGTGCCGCTGCATCTGCGTAACGCGGTCACCCCATTAATGAAAAACATTGGTTACGGCCAGGGATATCGCTATGTACACAATGACCCGAGCGCTAAGGGTGAGATGGATTGTTTGCCGGAATCGCTAAAGGGGCATAAATACTTTTCTGAGGAAGATTAGACCATTTTCCATATA
>DATKIS010001152.1:0-7143 GCA_035543975.1 Pyrinomonadaceae bacterium | reverse complement strand
GGGAAGTAGGCATACTTGGGCAGGCTGCTGGCAAGCGTATCGGTCCAGCGTTCCGGCCGGAAGTCATTCGGTCGATCGAAGAAGCGCGGATCTCGTTGTACCGCCCACTGAAACATGAATACCTGCGTCTTTGCCGGCAGTCGGAAACCGCCAACCTCACACTCGGCAATCGACTCCCGGCCAAGCGCAAATGCCGGCGGATACAGCCGCATCGATTCCTTGGCAATCATCTCGGTGTATTTAAGCCGCGGCAAATCGGCAGCCGTCGGAAGTCTACCGCCCAACATTTCATCGATCTCTGCATGAAACTTTTGCTCGGCATCAGGATTCTGAGCCAGCAAATACCACGTCCAGGAAAGCGTCAGTGCGGTCGTTTCATGACCCGCCAGGAACAGGGTCATCACTTCGTCACGCAGCTGCCGGTTAGTCATCTGGCTGCCGTCGTCCTCGTCCTGCGCCGCTAGTAGCATCGAAAGCAAATCGCCTTGATCGGAGCCGCTGGCTCTTCGTTCGGAGATAATTCGGTAGACAATTTCGTCAATCTCTTTAGCGCACTCATTAAAATGGCGATGGGCTTTCGTCGGCAGTCGATTGTCCAGGATCCATTTCAAGGTGGCTTGCGAGGAAAACGGTTTCACTATTTCCGAGAGGGCCCGTTCAACCCTGGCGGCATCTCCAGAGACATCCGAGTTGAAAAGGGTCTTCACCACGATCTCGAGCGTCAAGCGCATCATGTCCTGATGAATGTCGCGCGTCTCTCCCTGAGACCAGGAAGAAATCAGGCGCTCGGTATACTCCACCATGACCTCGCCATAGCCACTAATCCGTTGACGATGAAAAGCAGGTTGCGCCAGTCGCCTTTGGCGGCGCCAGAACTCGCCTTCACTGGTTAACAAACCATTGCCGACCAACCGCTGAAAGAAAGGCGAACGCACCGAACGCGACTTGATGAAATTCTTTGCGTTGGTTGAGAGCACATACTCGATGTCGTCGGGGTGGTAGAGGAAGTAAGCTGTAAGGTAGAGGAAACGCATCCGCACGACGTCGCCGTGGTCGCGGGCGCGCTCGATGAAGCCAAGCATGTCCCGATTAAACTCGGGCATCACGCCCTGGATAAGGCTGCCCTTGATTTCAGGCGGCAGCGGAGCCAGGGGGCCTTGAGCCGGTCTTTTTTGTAGATCTTCAGCTCTATTCATTGCCAAAGCTATAGGCCAATGAGACCTATAGGATCTATTCACATTCATCTTAGGAGATCAACATAGATCCCAGGATCGCTATCGGGAATCACAATCGCTCCGACCGTCTTCTCGTAAAATTCAACCGGTCCGGCACGCCCGATAATTCCGTAAACATAGCCCATTTCGCGCAGGCCCCAGAGGCTGGCAATTAGCAGTGCTGTGCCGATGCCGCGACCCCGCATGCTGTCCACCACACCTGTCGGTCCAAAGAAACCTCGCCGCGTGCATTCATAAGCAGCGAAACCAACAATCTCCTTCTCGACCGTTGCTATGTAGACCGAGACGGGCTTGTTAGCAAAGCCGACCGAGATCTCATCAGCCCAGGAGACGGAAAACTCGCGTTCGATGAACTCCAGCGCGGGGGTGATCTCAAATGGCTGTGCCCGCCGAACTATGACACCGGCACTATGCATCTCAAAAATCACCGGCGCTAGTGGGGGCAGCTTCAGGAGGTTTACCAGCAAGTCAGGCATTGAATTTTACTCTAAACGGAAAGGCTATCGGCGACGGCGCTTCAGCGGGTCCGGCGTTCAAGCGTTCGAATGGTTTGATCCTAACATATTCATAACTGCCCAACCTGCTAACCAATCGTGTTGGTCCGTTGCGGAACAACAAAAAAGGAGGCGCCGCTATGGCACCTCCCTAATTGACCTGCTGGCTTAGTTCCTACTTGTCGTCGTCTGGTGGAATAACCAGTTGTTGACCGACCTGGATCTTATCGGGATCCTTAAGCTGTCCGCGATTTGCGTAGAAAATGCGCATGTACTCATTCGCATCTCCATAGAACTGCTTACTGATGCGCGACAGCGTGTCACCTGATTTCACCGAATAGGTTTCGCCTGAACTCTGACCACCGCCGGCGGCGGCAGCGGCAGCCCGACTCAAGTCAACGCTGATATCAGCGGTGATGTCATCGGTGCTGGGATTCACCAATTTGATTTGATCCCAAAACTTGTTCTTTGACTCTTCCGACGGAGCGCTCGCTTTTATGTAGAGCTTATTGTCCTGGATATGAAGGTTCTGGAACTGAATGTGCTCCTGATCCGCTACATTCAATACCGTTTGGTACTTTTGCTTAAGCTCGTTGAAGCGTTGCGCAGCACCTTGTTGTTGCTCCGACTCGGACGCACCGCGCCCAAACATCTTGTCGAATAATCCCATAATAATTTTCCCCTCTCATGATTTAGAAACGTGTCCCTTTGAGGACTCTTAGCCTTCCAGACCCAACAAGCACTAGGTGGGGGGATTCCCGGTGGGTATGACTTCCACTATAAAGCAATCGAGTGCACCTGCGCTAAGGGTGACGAGTTACGCGCGAAGGCCGGCGAAGCGCATTGATCGTCAGGTCTGGAAAGGCGCCTGAAGTCCAGCGCTAATTTCATGGACTGCTTCGATTAGCGCGATCACATTCTCAACCGGCGTTTCCGGCAAGATGCCGTGACCGAGATTGAAGATATGACCCGGTCTGCCGCCTGCCTGTTCAAGAATTCTCCTGGCCTGGTTTCGGAGGTGATCGGGCCGCGCAAACAGAGCGACAGGATCAAGATTCCCCATGATCCCGACATCGTGCCCCACACGTCGCCAACCTTCATCCAGAGGAACGCGCCAATCAAGTCCAATTACATCGCCCCCGGCCTCTCGCATCAGCTCCAGCAGCGTGGCCGTACTCGTGCCGAAATGAATAACCGGCGTGCCCGGTTTTATTCCCTTGATAACGGCGCTTGTATGCGGCAAGACGTATTGGCGATAGTCGTCGGGACTGAGTACCCCAACCCATGAATCAAACAACTGCACCGCTTGCGTTCCCGCCTCAATCTGGGCATTCAGATACTTGACCAGGGCACGTGAGATTAACGACATCATGGCGTGCCAGGCGCCGTTGTCCTCATACATCAGGGTCTTTGTGTGTACGTAGTTCTTCGAGGCGCCACCTTCGATGATGTAGGAAGCCAAAGTGAAAGGTGCGCCCGAGAACCCGATCAACGGCAAATTGTGACGCAGACCGCGCCGCGTTTGCCGGATAGCTTCGAACACAAAGTCGAGTGAAGCGATGTCTTCAACCTCGTGGAGCCGATCGATATCAACGCCTGAGCGCACGGGATTGTGAATCACGGGGCCTTCACCTTTGCTAAATTCCAGCTCCAATCCCATCGGCTCAATTATCAGGAGTATGTCGGCAAAAATGATCGCAGCATCCACTCCAAGGCGTTCTGCCGCAGTGATGGTGACCTCGGCCGCCAGCGCGGGCGTTTTGCAGAGCTCCAGGAAGCTCATCCGTGACCTCACTTCACGATATTCGCGCATGTATCTGCCAGCCTGGCGCATTAGCCAAATCGGTGTATAGGGAGCTGATTCCCGCCGGCACGCCCGCATAAAGGGGCTGTTTTGTAGTGCTTCCGGAAGCTCTGACCCAACTAAACTCAAAATCAATCTCCTCCGCGGCCTGATTGAAGATTTTTGCAACTTTCGGTCTTCACTGGCGTAAACGGCTTGTCTACTTTGGTGTAAGCCGAATCAGACTACAGCAAACCGGTTAACAGCCGATAGCGCACCAGTCGCACAAGTCTCCCCAAGACGAAGACTGACAGGGATTCCTCAAGAATCTGCTGTCGTTTTGTGTTTTCACGAAACTCACCGTCGTCCAACTCAGGCAACAATCTTTTGACGGGCGGTTAGGTGCAATTTTTTCGCTCGCTGTTTCGTCTAATACAAGGTGACAGGTTAACAGCTGGACTCTCTGCGGCGTCCTTAATGAGTGTAAACATCAGCTTGCTCTTATTGTGAACTTCGGTCTGGCGTTTTCTAAGAACCATTAGGATTCTGAATGATGAAACCCCTGCTTCTCGTAGCTACCCTGGTCTTTTTCCTGGCTCCGTCAGTGTCGGCCCAATCGACTAGCACCAATCCGTCTCCTCCGCTGGCTACGGACAAGAGTGCCCCGCCCGCATCGGCGCAGGGGTCGGCTAACTCCGTTCCAGTGGCTTCGCCTGAGGCCTCGCCCGCGGCACCATCAGCTTCGCCCGAGGTAACAACGCCACCGGTCTCGGCCCCAGCTAAGGCAGCCCCGGTTAAGACTGCGAACGCCACCTCAACGCTCCCGATTGAGAAAGCAAATCCGGTAACGATCCCAAAGTTTGGCGCGGCACCCGTGATTGACGGCAAACTCGATGAAGCTATGTGGAAGACGGCCGCGGTTTTCAAGGATTTCTATCAAACTGATCCGGGCGACAACACAGCGCCCTCCAAACCCACCGAGGTTTACGTCGGTTACGACGCGAAGTTTTTGTACATCGCGTTTCGCGCGTTTGACGACCCAGACAAGGTGCGGTCTACGGTAGCTAAGCGTGACAACATTTTTCAGGACGACTTTGTCGGATTCTTCCTCGACACCTTCAACGACAAGCGCAAGGCCTTCGAAGTGTTTTTCAATCCCCTGGGTATTCAGGGAGATGGAGTGATCACGGAGGGTAGAGGCGAGGATTTCAGCGTCGACCTATTGATGGAGTCGAAAGGGGTCATCGACGAAAAAGGCTATGTCGTGGAGGTGGCGGTTCCATTCAAGTCGCTTCGTTACGAAGCCGGCAAGGGGAAATTCTGGGGCGTTCACTTCTTACGGCGAATCCAGCGCTTCGACCGAGAACTCAATTCCTGGATGCCGATCAAGCGTGGCGTCTCAAGCACTCTTAGCCAAGCCGGCCAGATCACCGGGCTGGAAGGCATTTCGATGGAGCGCACGATTGAGTTGATCCCGAGCTTGACGCTTTCAGAAAGCGGGAGGTTTCTCCGCGCCTACACACCATCAGCCGGTGTTTCAGACCCTGGGCGCATGGTTAATGAACCAATCAAGTTTGAGCCGGGTCTGACGGCTAAGTTTACTCCGAGCTCGGCGCTGACTCTGGATCTGGCCATCAATCCTGACTTCGCGCAGGTAGAAGCCGATCAGCTGGTAGTGACGACGAACCAGCGGTTCCCAATCTTCTTTGGCGAGAAGCGGCCTTTCTTTCTTGAAGGCATCGATATTTTTCGAACGCCGATTAGCGCCGTTCACACGCGCGCGATTGTCGACCCTGATCTCGCGGTCAAACTCTCTGGCAAAAAGGGAAGAAATACCTTCGGCATTATGGCGGCCAGCGATAGCGGACCGGGAACGTTTGTCGGCGACGAGCGGCTGAACCGAAATAACTTTCCATTCCTGGACAAGAACGCCTATGTCGGCGTCCTTCGTCTCAAACGGGACGTAGGGAAGGAGAATTCCCTGGGCATTCTGGCGACTACTTACAATTTCATCCAAAAGCATAACGATCTGTTTGGGGTGGACGGACGTTTTCGTCTGGACAAGAAAACCACAGCTTCTTTCCAGTTGCTGGGGACTACATCGAGAAACTACTTCCGTGATCCTGTTTCCGGAAAGTCACCTTATCGAACCGGCAACGGGCTGGGATATGCGATTGATTACAACGTCTCAGGTCGCAACTTTGGCTGGGAGCTTTACGGCGAGGGGTTTACCAAAGATTACCGTTCAGACGTCGGATTCTTCGGCCGCACGAATACCAATTTCAACAGTGCCTTTGCGCGCTACAACAGTGATCCAAAGCCGAAGGCCAGGATCGTCAGCACTCACGTTCACAACTTCAGCTGGATCGGCTACGACTTTCAGGGCCGCATTCAGAATTGGGAGAGCGAGTTTTATGTGGAGTGGAGACTGCCTCGTAATTCCTACTTCAGCTTAGCCTGGGAGCCGGCTTACGAACGTATACTGGAGGAAGAGTTTGGACCAAAGCGGACCGCCACTCGTCAGGGCGCTTTCTACGGACCTGGCGATGAACGCTCCACCCGAAAGAACCACTTTTTCATCGCCGGGAATTCGCAATACAGCAAGAAGATTCAGTTCAATGCGCGTGCGGTCGTCCGCCAAGGTCACCTTGATCTCGACTTCGGTGGCGGTCGACGTTATCCGCGAGTCAGTCCGGCTGCGCTGCTGTTGGGCCAGGGCGCACCACTGGATCCGGGAGCTGGAAACTTGTTTGAGTTCACTGGCGGCGTGACCTATCAGCCAACCAACGAACTACGAACTTCGCTCAACCTGGTAAAGCAGCGACTGGTGCGAAGAGATACGGGTCTCACCGCCTACGACGTCAACATCATTACTTTCCGCGGAACTTACCAGTTCACCCGGGCCACTTTCGCCCGCGCGATTATCGATTACAACACCCTTAGTTCGCGCGTCCGCGCCCAACTGCTAGCTGGTTGGACACCGAGCCCCGGGACCTCTTTTTACGTGGGCTACAACGACGACATGAACATCAACGAGCCGAATCCGTTCACCCGAGAAATCGTGCCCGGCTTCCGTCGAAACAGCCGCACCTTCTTTGTGAAGGCCTCCTACCTGATCAGAAAGAGCTTCGGTGGTTGAGTCGGCGTTTCGGCAGAAGGTAATTTCGGTAGTGGGCGGAGCGGACGACTGACGAAGTGCGCGCTTCGGTGGCTAAGCGCGCGGTAATTTGGAGTGCGGCGGCTGGACGCCGCTTTAGTATCCGCGGCTCGACGCCGGATTGGTGTTAAAAGCGCCGTCAAACCGGCGCACTCCTAAGGGGCGCTGACCCTTTGCTACCCTCCGCCTGTCCGCTTGGGTTAAGATTGGCTCCTCCCGGTTCCGCAAACCATGTTGAAGAATAGATTTCCTAACCTCCGCTCGTTGAAGTTCGTCCAGCTCTTGGCTGGGCTTTTATGCCTGGTTGCGCTCCTGATTGGTGTTGCCTGCAAGAGCGACTACTCAGCAACTTCCCGGCAAGGTCGTCCTGGCGACGCCAAAGAGGTTCGTAAGGTCAAGACCGCCAAAGTTGAGGAGACGCCCTTTGGAGAAGCAGTCAACGCTAATGGTACGCTGGCGGCTTACGAGCAAACG
>DATKIS010001151.1:0-2542 GCA_035543975.1 Pyrinomonadaceae bacterium | reverse complement strand
GCTATATGTACCGGCGCCAATGCCCGGTCATCAAGAACCGAGTCAGCATCGATGAAAGAAGCAGTGAAGATTAGAAATGCCACGTAACACCCGACGAAGGTTACTAAGATGATCACCAGTGGCGATGAGATTTCTTTATCGGCCGGCGCAGGTCGGTTTCGTCTAAGCAGATAGATGGCAATGACGATTGTTAGTCCCAGTTCAAGTGCGAAAAAGACAATTCGATAGTTCGTTCCCACCTTGCCCAGAAGCAACCAGGTGGACGCGGTTGAGACCCCGGATACGATCTGTCTCAGACCAATTGGGTGAAAGACAAACTCGCGATCGCTCACTCCCGCGCTCAAACGGAGATTTCTCAAAGTCCAGAGCGCCATTGGCGCACCCGCTACCAGGCCGAAACTCAAGGCCGCAATGCCACGCTGCCTGAGGCTCCGACCCTGCACAAACAGCAAAACCAGAACCCCGGTCAATATCAAAGTAATGCCGACGTATCTGGTTAAGAATGCCAGCGTCACCATGACCGCGGCTGTCATTAACCATGGTTGTTTTTTGGTCTCGATGAAACGAGAAAGCGAAAGCAGGCCGCCGAGTGACAGAAAAATAAACAGGCCTTCGGTCAGTGCGAAAGTATGAATGCCGGCAATGGCCGGCGCGGTTAGAGTGAGTGCGGATCCAATCACCGGCAGCCAATAGGAACTGCGGGCATAACTTCTGATGCCGACTCCTACCAGCAAGACGTTAGCGCCGAAGATGAAGCTGTTGAGCACCCGGGCCGTTCCTTCGATCGATTGCCCTCCAAACAAGATCCCCAGGCGAGTTAGTAGCGCCAACACTGCCGGGTAAAGTGGGGGATAATGCGTGAGTGGCCCAAACTCGCCACGGCCGGTTAACGCAGTCAACCCGCGGTCGTTAAGGAGATTGTGAGCAGCATCCAGATAGACAGTTGAGTCGGGGGTGAGGCCAATGCCGTAGCGTGTTGCGAGCCAGGCGATCAGAATCGCGAGCACCGCCAGGAGCAAGATGGGACCAGGACTATTGTTGTTTGAGTTATTCAAGTTGGGGCCAATGTCCGACACACTTTAGGAAGCTCTGAACAAGTGCTTTCGACGCGTAGCGTCGGGGTGAATGTAGCCGGCCTTTCAAGGCCGGGAAAGTCGACGAAGCGGTCGCGTCGCGTCGCGTAGCGACGTTTGAAACTGGAGCAAATTCAATCGTCGCTACGCGACGAGAACAGGTAACAAACTGATCCCGGCGTTGAAACGCCGGGATCAACTCATACCGACCCTACGCGTCGCAGACAGTTAATCAGAGCTTCCTTTAGTTTTGTCGTTGAGTCCGGCCGGAGGTAACTTTCCCCAAACAGACAAAGAGGGCGCCTCGCCTCTCGGCACGTGGGTCAGAACATATTCGGAAACACTGACAAACTAAAGTGTGTCGGACATAATGTTACATCAATGACTTCAGGCCAAGCCCCGCTGAAATTCCTGCTGCTGCTCGCGTTGCTCTTCACGTTGCTGAACGCGTTCAAGCCGGTCTGTATTGACGATGCCCTTTACTACTATCACGCCCAGCAGGTTTCCCGGCACCCCTTGGATCCCTACGGATTTACAGTCTTTTGGAACGACCGGCCACAGCCTGCCGTGGAGAATCTCGCCCCGGTGCTGATGCAATACTGGTGGGCCCTCGCCATCAGACTCTTCGGGCAGCACCCGTTTTGGTGGAAGTTATGGCTCTTTCCTTATGCCCTGCTGCTGGTCTGGTCGCTGCATTCGTTGTTGCGCAGGTTCGCCGATCGCTCCGAAATGACTCTGACCTGGATGGTCATCCTCTCGCCGGTCTTCCTACCGAGTTTTAACCTCATGCTCGACGTTCCGGTTGCGGCCCTGATCCTTTGTGCGATCGTGGTTTTCCTCAGGGCAGCGGAAAGGGAATCATTGGCCTTGGCCGTCGCGGCCGGACTGGTCGGCGGAATTGCCGCGCAAACGAAATACAACGGTCTGGTTGCCGTGGGCGTGATCTTGTATCACGCGTTTCTGTTCAAAAGATACCGTCAGGCATTGGTCGCGGCGGTTGTGGCCGGGACCTTTTTCCTCTCATGGGAAGTGTTCATCTATTTAAGCTCCGGCCGGTCACACTTCCTCGCTCAGTCAGAGACTTACGGCTCGGTTAATCTGTTGGCCAAGTATGCATATCTGGCGTGGCCGCTGGTGACGATCATGGGGGCCGTGGCTCCATTCTTCACGTTGCTCGGGTTGACGGCGCTGGGGGCCAGGAAGAAAACGATTGTCATGGCGGCCGTGGCTATCGCCGCCGGCTTCATTCTGATTGCTTTTGTCCCGCAGCGCTTTCAGGCGGTTGGCCAGAACACGCAATTTACCATCGCTCACGTTGTCTTCAGTGTGTTTGGCGTAGGTTGTTTTGTCAGTCTCCTTCTTGTGATCAGAAGACTGACAGACTCCGGGGGAAAGTTAACGAACATTGCCAAGAGTTGGGCTGAGCACCGGATTGAGTGGTTCCTTGCGGGCTGGTGGTTGCTGGAGAT
>DATKIS010001150.1:0-10219 GCA_035543975.1 Pyrinomonadaceae bacterium | reverse complement strand
GTCGGCTGGCGGCAAATCATCGAGAACATGCATAAGACGGCGAGCCTCGCCGACTGGTATCAGGAAAACGAACGCCATGCGGTGTATGCCGCCGGGCACAACGTTCCCGGGATTTCCAAGCGACATTCGCTCAGCTTGCCGATTATCCAGGCCGTGCTGGCCGAGGATAGCGACGTGAAACCAGTGGTCGTTTCGCCTTATTTGGTCCCGGAACACGAAGAAGAGTCGGTTGGCGTTTAGATTGGTTCGGCCGCTGTTTTGCCAAAGAGGGTAGTAGTCACTTTCCTCTCGGGCTCTCCCTCAGCCTACGACCGCGCACGAAACTCAAACCCGTTAGTAAAAACTCACCAGGAGAAATTTGATGTACAGAATGTCTTTCCGAACTACTCCCATCATCATGCAGGCGATCGTATTAGCGGTCGTTACCTCTTTCACGGTCCAACTCACCCTGTTTCCGGTAACAGCGGCAACCTTCACAAAGGAACTGGCCCCGCAAGGCACCGAGGTTGTGATTCCGGATGGAACTGAATTCACGGTAGTCACCACGGACGAAATATCCAGCAAGACCGCTAACGAAGACGATCCGATCAATCTCAGAGTCCAGGAGGACGTGAAGATCAACGGCCAGGTTGTTATTGCCAAGGACACGCTCGTCAAAGGCATCGTGGCCAACGCCAAGAAATCGGGCATGCTCGGCCGAGGCGGCAGCCTGGGAATCAGAATAGAAACCACCACCACGGTAGACGGGCAGAAGTTGAAACTGCGCTCTGCCAAGGGCAAAGAGGGCGACAACAAGACCGGCACGACCGTCGCGCTGGTAGTTTTGTTTGGACCATTAGGTTTTCTGAAAAAGGGAAAGAACGCGATTATCAAACCGGGTACACCAATCAAGGTCTTCACCGATGAGGATAAGAAGGTGTTTGGCAGCGGTGAAGAGAAGAAGCCGCCGGTCAGGGTCTAAGGTCCTTCACTACAACCGCTGCGAGTACAGAACCGAGCGGGGCGCGCGCCGACTGACTAATTTCGACTCAGCTTACTCCAGGTTTTGGGAACCTGCCTTCCTGATAAACAGAATGCGTGACAGTTCTTTTGACTGTCACGCATTTCGGTTTTTGACTAACTGTTACGTCCTGGACTTGAATCCAATTTCTTTTCTGATCTTGGGAATTTGATCGAGAATGGTTTGCAGTAGAGTCTTTGGCAACTCAGCAAGAGTTACCTCGATATTCGCCAGCCGCTCTTCAATCTTGTCGAACCGCTTCTCAGCGTGACGTTGCCACTCTTCGGACTTCCGCTGCCAGTCTTCGGTCTTCCGCTGCCACTCTTCGGACTTCCGCTGCCAGTCCTCAGTGTTACGCTGCCAATCCTTGAGCGCCAGGCGCTCTTGATCGTTTCGGGCAATTTGCTCCACAAACGCCGCCTGGTTTCGAATCAGCAGCGCCATGGCCTCTTCAAGGTGGTTATTTCTCGGCAACGGTTTGCGAGTACGAGTTGGCATGTTCAAAAGTCTACCACTCCTAAAAGCCACCAACCATGGCCGCGCGCTAACACTAGCAATCGACAGCTTGCCAAACTTCTTGCAAAGCATCTCCGCGGCATTCCAGTTGCCGACTCACACCACGGAACCAATACCAACTTCGGGAGTGCATCTATGAAAAAGCTTCTTTTCCTTTTTTTGGCTGTGTTCGCGTGTGAGATCAGAATGGCCGCCCAGAATCCCGCGCCGTCGCCAGCAGCAACCGAAACGATCCACCAGGCGCAATCCGCCAACGCCGGGACCTTGCCCGTGAAATCAGCAGACGTGTCAGCACCCGCCGGCGACGGAGGCAACCCGGAATCTCAGTCGCCAGTTTCTATCGTTAAGATTCCCGCCGGCACCCCGATCGAGGTTGAAGTGGCCTACACCGTTAACTCCCTCGATATGCGCCCAGGTGAGTTGATAAGTTTCCGGGTGCTGATTCCCATAATCATCGATGGTGTCACGGCTATCGAAAAAGATGCGCTCGTCACCGCACGCATAACGTTTTCCAAGCGGGGCGGGCATTGGGGCAAAGCGGGGAGACTCGCGTGGGCCATGGAAGACGTCGTGGCCCGCGACCATACTCGCGTGCTGCTGGATCCGGCGACGCGCTCGAGAAACGATGCGTTATGGAGTCTTGAGCATAAGGATAAGGACAGGAAGACTGACACTCAGTCTGGCCAGGGCAGTGTGAAAGGGACGAGCCACAAGGGCGAAGTCACCACGAAAACGATTATCGCGGCGGCCATCTTTCCGCCGCTGGCGCCCCTGGCGCTAATCCATGGCTTCAAGCGTGGCGAGAATGCGGTGCTGCCGGAAGGAAAGCGTTATGTGGTGGTAGTGCGCAATGATGCGAGTGTTTCGGTGTCGCTTCCGAAATGAGTCCCTTTGAAACCGCACGCCTCGAGCGCCTCGCTACCGCAATCCCGAGCTTGAACTCTGAACTTCCTGAGTTTTGACTTGAGCAGCTTCAGTCAGAATCGCTCTCGCCACCGCCCGCAGACTTAAGCGGCTTCTGAATCTGACGCAATTGCGCAACGATATCGCGAAGGCGGATGGCCAGCTCCTCAATGGTCAGAGCCCGTTTGCGCGCTTTCTCGCTCAGCTCTTCACGCAGAAGCAACTGTGCCTGGCCCAAAACCCCGGTCAGCGGATTGTTAATCTCGTGCCGCACCCGAGCAATCAGTTCCGCAACCTCAACCAACCTGGCTTCATAATCCGCCACCACAGCACGAATCTTCTCGTCGGCATTGTCTGGTTGGGCATTGCCGTCAACAGTCTCTTTATTGTGTTCAGTCATGTTACTCCCGATTTGCAAAGTTCTGGTTCAAAACGTTGTGGGAGCTTTCTGCCAGTGGGCATTCAAGCGGGAGGCTATTCAGGCGGGCTCATTGTGCTCGACAACCGGTAATTAGTAAACAGAAATCCCGAGAGGTGAATGGTAAATGGTGAATAGTAAATGGTCGATCGCGAAGCTGGAGGGTTGGTGAAGCTGGGGGGTTGGTGATGAAGCTGACTCTTCGGAAAGTGAAAATGTATCCAGCGCAGGCTTCCCTCTCGCTCGTTCTTACTATTCACCATTTACCATTCACTATTTACCATCTTATTTACCATTCACCGTTTTTGCTCCGGTTGACAAAGAAAACCGTCTACACTTACAGTGAATTTCCTCTTGCTGGGAGGTCGTCTAACGGTAGGACTGCGGACTCTGAATCCGCCTATCGGGGTTCGAATCCCTGCCTCCCAGCCAAACATTATCAACAGACGGGCAGCCATTTTTTGGCCGCCCGTTTTCTGTTGGTGTTCTTACTCCCCACCGAGTGCGCCACCCACAATGATTGTGGTTGAGCGTTTTCGTTTGCCCGAAGCAGAGTCTGAGTAATAGACTCTGGCGCGATGAAACTCAATCGTTTACT
The DNA here is from genome assembly GCA_035543975.1 of Pyrinomonadaceae bacterium. GTDB lineage: Bacteria > Acidobacteriota > Blastocatellia > Pyrinomonadales > Pyrinomonadaceae > PSRF01. The sequence goes on along the minus strand of DATKIS010001150.1, from coordinate 6,784 downwards.
CAAGCGGGCCGCGCGCTCACTTTAGCAAAGCCTTAAAGCTGGCGGCGGCACGAATAGCCTGCTTCTCAATTAGATTTCTTTCCATTCAGCCTGGATCCTGATGACGCGTCACAGCTACATTCCACCGTGGCAAAAAGGAAGTTCCTCAGCATGACCACACTTCACATCCGCCAGGACACTCCAAAAGATGGTCTCTACCCCATCCGTCTCACTTTGAAGCGGGACGGTCAACCGCCCTGGGAAGCCGAGGCAGATATCGAGTTCGCCCTCACCGAGCAGGAACAGGAAGACCTCCGCTGGTACCTCGAAGACTACCTCCAGCGCGCCGACGTCGCCGAGAGGGTCACGGTTGAGCAGGTCAAGGAGCGGATGAGGGCGCGCGGCGATGAGCTTTACACGAAGGTGCTCGGCGGTGGCCGCAGCACACAGAACTTATGGGGATCGATCCGCAACGACCTCGCCGACCTGCGCGTAGAAATAACAACCGGCGTAGCCGAGGCTGCTTCCATTCCCTGGGAGTTGATGCGCGACCCGGACATGGACTCCCCCGTTTCCCTGCGGGTCAAAGCATTCGTGCGCGTCCAGTCGAATCCTAATATCTCCTTCGTCTCCGTCGCACCGGCGCAAGACGGTCGCATCCGGCTCCTCTACATCGCGTGCCGTCCGAGCGGCTCGCAGGACGTCGAACTGCGCGCCGTGGCCAATCGCCTTCTGCAAGACCTCGGCTCGGAGCGAGCCCGCTTCGACATTAAGGCCCTCCGGCCGCCCACGTTCGAGCGCCTCCAGAAAGAACTGGGCGATGCCAAGGCTGCCGGTCGTCCCTTTCATATCGTCCACTTCGACGGCCATGGCATCTATGCCGACTTGAGCACGTCGAAGCTCGCCGATTGGATAGGCGCGCTCTCGAACATGACGCTGGGCGGCAAGAAAACAGGCAAGCACGGCTATCTCCTGTTCGAGCATCCGGGCGAAGATAAAATGCGGCCCGTGGACGGCCAGACCCTGGGCCAGATTCTTCACGACAACGGTGTGCCCGTTCTCGTGCTCAATGCTTGCCATTCCGCCATGCACGAAGCCACCGCCGCCCCTAAGACGGTTGAGAACGTCCACGACGAGGTCCGCGCCATTGGCTCGCTCGCACAGGAAGTCGTTGACCAGGGCATCCCCGCCGTCCTCGGGATGCGCTACAGCGTTTATGTCGTCACCGCTGCGCAATACATCGGGCAGCTCTATACCGGGCTGGCCGGCGGACGCAGCTTCGGCGAAGCCGCCACCGATGGACGCAAGCATCTCCAGTTGAATCCCGAACGCTGGGTTGGACTCCAGCCCCGGCCACTGGAAGACTGGTTTGTCCCCGTCGCTTACGAAGCCTCCCCCATTGAACTTTGCCCTGCCGGCACCGTATCCGCGTTGGGCGACCAGCCGGAACTGGATCCCGTCCAACTCAACAATGCCCTCCTGCGTTACGTGCCAGAGGAAGGATTCATCGGACGCGACGAGACGATACTCGCGCTTGACCGCGCTTTCGACGAGCATCGCGTCGTTCTCATGCACGCCTACGCAGGACAGGGGAAAAGTACCACCGCCGTTGAGTTCGCCCGTTGGTACTCAGTCACCGGCGGGTTGGGCGCGCAACCGTTCGTACTGCTCGCCTCCTTCGAGAGCCACACTGACCTCGACGATTTGCTGAATCAGGTAGGCCAGCCTCTCTCGCCTATGCTCGCAGCCCAGGGAATCGAATGGAGTGCGATTAACGAACGCGACAAGCGCCGGCAGCTCGTCGTCCAAATCCTCCGCCTCATCCCCGTCCTCTGGATTTGGGATAACGTTGAGCCGGTCGCGGGCTTCCCGGAAGGCACTGAGTCGCAGTGGACGGCCGCCGAGCAAGGCGAACTTCGCGACTTCCTCAAACAGATCAAGCTCGACAACGCCAGCAAAGCCAAAATTCTGCTTACTTCTCGTAGGGACGAACACTCCTGGCTCGGCGGCATCCCACATCGCATTCACATGCGCCGCATGAGAAACTCCGACGCGGCTCGCCTCGCGCTCAAGCTGGGCGAGGAGAAAGGTCTCAAGCGCTCGGAGATCGCCGACTGGCAGCCGCTGCTCGACTACTGCGCCGGCAACCCGCTCACGCTGCGTGTGCTTGTGGGCCAGGCGGTTAAGGCGGGCCTCCGCGGACGGCAGCGAATCGCAGACTTCGTCGAAGCGATTCGCAGCGGCGAGCAGCAGATCGAGGATGCCGATGAAGAGCAGGGTCGCGACAAGTCTCTCGGCGCCTCGCTAGACTACGGCTTTCGCCATGCGTTCAAGGACGACGAACTCCCCATCATCGCCCTCCTTCATCTCTTCCAAGGGACGGTCGATGTCGATGCGCTGCGCTCGATGGGCGACGTCGGCAAGGACGCCCTGCCGGAGTTGAAGGGAAGGACCAACGAACAACTCACCGACCTCCTCGAACGGGCCAGGGACACCGGCCTGCTCAGCAATCTCGGCGAGACCTGCTTTTCAATTCATCCCGCGTTGCCGTGGTTCCTCCGCCAACTCTTCGCCCGCTACTACGACGGCGAGGCCGGGCGCTCCACGTCCCGCGCCGCCCTCAGCGCATGGGTCGACGTGGTAAGTGAATTGGGCAACTATTACCAGCAGCAGTTCCAAGAAGGTAATCGGGGCATAATTAAGTTGCTGGAAGTGGAGGAAGCCAATCTCCTCTACGCCCGACGCCTCGCGCGCCGGAACCAATGGTGGTCTCCACTCATCGCCTGCATGCAGGGAATGCGGAGTCTTTTTGACTATCACGGCCGCACGGCAGAATGGGCGAGACTGGTTGAGGAAATCCGCCCCGACTATTGCACCAATGACGACCACCCCATCCCAGGTCGCGAAGACGAATATGTCCTAGTCATGGGATATCGAATCGCCCTAGCGCAGTATCATGAGCGCGACCTCGTTAAGGCCGCCGCTATTCAGGAGAAACTGGTTGAGTTGCACCGCCGGCAAACAGCCTCTCTTGTAGCCCTGCCCAGGGACGCGCCGCTCGATGCCGCGCAGCGAAACCGCCTCCGGACGCTCGGTGTGGATCTGTTCATGCTGGGCCAAATCCTACTGGAACGGGGCGATGTCGCGTGTCTGGAACGGTATCAAGAGTCACTGGAAATTGACCAACGCATTGGAGACAAAGCAGCCCAGGCAAGCGATGAATTCAACGTCGGCCATGCATACATGGAGCTCCCTGCCATCCGCGATCTCGATGCAGCAGAGGCCGCATACCAGCGCGCCTTAGATTTGTTCAATTCCAAAGACGCTTTGGCCCGCTCCAAGTGCATACAGCAAATTGGTATGGTGAATCATCGGCGATTTGACAAGGCACGGCAACGCAAAGAGCCTGCAGCAACGCTGCTGCGCCACGCCCAAGCAGCGGAAGCGAGGTACCTTGAAGCGCTACAGTTGTGCCCGAAAGATGCCTTCACCGATCTGGCACCGATGCACGACGTCATCGCCGTTCTCTACTCCCAATGTGGCCAATTTGACAAAGCTCGCGAACACTATGAGCAAGACGCTCAATATGAGGAGAAGGCTGGCAACCATTTTGGCGCTGGCCAAACGCGCTACAACGTGGCCTTGATGTATCTCCGGACGACGCAACTGGAACCGCAGCCATCCCAGCAGCGCGCCAGCCTGCTCCGCGCCAGGGCTTATGCCGAGGCGGCCTTGCGCGACTTCCAGCACTACCAAGGTCGCGCCGCTGCAAACGAGGCACAAACCAAAAACCTCCTCGAACGTATCAACAACGCTCTTGCGGGACTGCCACAATAGCTTAACCTCCCACGGATCTTCGCGCATCGCGCAGTCAGAAAGATGGAACCGCGTAAGAGCTAAGACCCTAATGAAGTCTTTTCAGATTCGAGCGATCCGCGTTTATCCGCGGCTAAGCCTTTCCTCCCACGATTTCCGACTTCTCTGCCACTCTGCGCACGAACGCCGCGACATGGTCCGGCGCGGTGAGTGGCAGCATGTGGCCTCCCTCGACCAGCTCAAGCTCGCAGCCATTGATTTTCGCCGCGGCGGCGATTCCGTGCAGCCGGTGATCCAGGACGCGGTCTCCCTTACCGTAGAGGATACCGACAGGGAGTCGCAGGTCCGGGTAGCGCTCGACCAGCGCGGACAGCGCGGGCAGTTCGTCGCTCAGGGCCACGAGATCTTCGGATGCTGCACAGAAGCTTTTCGGTCGTAGGCTGAGGAGGCCGCCGCCAGCGGTCGCGAAATCCTGTGGGATCGGGTCTGGGCCGAAAATCGTGTCGAGCACTCGTGCGCGGCGGAGCATGGAGGCAGGCGTGGCGACCGTCCAGGCCGCGAGACTTCGGAGCATACGCGAACGGATTAACAGTTTCTCGAAGACCACCGGCACCGTTTCCTGCACGTTTGCGAGCGGTGCAACCAGGGCCAGCCCTCGGACCTGTTCCGGGTAATCGAGAGCGACGGCCAGCGCGACCGCGCCACCCAGCGAATGGCCCACGAGCACGGGGCGATCGAGTTCCAGGGCACTGATGAAGGCCGAGACTGTCTCCGCCTGCGAAGCCAGGCGCACGCAGGCGCCCGGGTCGCGGGCGGATTCACCCGAGCCGGGACGGTCCATCACGACGACCCGGAACTCACCCGCCAGGCGGTCAACCAACGAATGCGTGAAGTTGCGCATGGAGCCGGCCAGCCCGTGTATGAGAAGCAGGGTGGGGCCAGTGCCCCGTTCCAGGTAATGGATGCGCGCGCCGCCTACTTCAACAAAACGTCCAAGTGGCGGGAGGTCGGCATCAACCCGACGAGCAGTGTAAGCGGTGAACAGGACCAGCGCACCGAGAACGCCGAGGACGAGTAGCCCGATCAATACGCCGAGCCAGAGCATCACTTCCCTGCCCTCAGCCGGAGCACCTTCCAGTAAGACACTGGCAGGACGCGCGCGATCGCCGACAGCATTTTGGCGTCGGAGCCGACGAGAACCCGCGGTTTCCGACGCTCGACCCCGCGCACTATCGTTTCGCCGGCAAACTCCGGCGACAGCGTCAGCAACTTTCGAAACTGCTCCCGGCGCTGCTCCACTTCCTCGGCGCTCACACCCGCCGGGACGCGAGCGTTCTCTGAGATTGAAGTGGCGACGCCGGCAGGGTGTACGACCGTGACACCGACGCCCGACCCTTCCAGCTCATGGCGCAGTGACTCGGAGAATCCGCGCACCGCAAACTTACTCGCTGCATAAGGCGCTTGCTCCGGTGGAGCGACCAGGCCGAAGACGCTCGAGAGGTTAACCACGCGCGAGTCTCCGCTCGCACGCAGCGCGGGCAGGAAAGCGCGCGTCATGCGCACCACTCCCCAGAAGTTGATCTCAAACAGCCATTCGAAATCCTCCTCGGAGACTTGCTCGAACGTGCCGCCCACGGCGACGCCCGCATTATTGACGAGCAGGTCGACGCCGGCGTGTTCCGCGGCAACGCGAGCCGGGAAGCCAACAACCTCAGCGCGGTCGCCGACATCGAGATGGTACCTGGTCACGCGGACGCCGGAGGCTTGCACGAGTTCCTCAGTACCGGCCATCCCCGCTTCATCTACGTCGGCCAACGCCAGATGGCACCCCCGGCGCGCCAGCGATATGGCGATCGCCCGCCCAATGCCGCCGGCCGCACCAGTGATCACCGCTGTCCGGCCTTCGAGGCGCATGCGCTCAGCCATGCTGGGCCACCCTCGCATCGGCGCGGCGTTCACCCGGCGCCGCTTTGAACTCCATCGTCCCGTCGTCGACGCGCCCGAACCGAAGCATAGAAAGGTCCTTGACGTAGTTTTGGTGGAGGCGCCACGGCGTCTTCGATCCCTGCTTCGGCAGCGTGTGGAGCGCCCTCTGTACGTAACCGGAAGTGAAGTCGAGTACCGGCTCCTCTGTGACCTCGGAGTCGTTAACGCGCGGGGTACACTGCGCATAGCCGCGCCGGTCCATGTGTTTCAGCAGCCGGCAGACGTACTCGGCCGTAAGGTCACACTTCAAGGTCCACGACGCGTTTGTGTATCCGAAGGCCTGGGCCAGGTTAGGCACGTCGCTATACATCATCCCTTTGTAGGCCATCGTCTTCGACATATCCACGGGCGCGCCGTCCACCACGAGTTGCAGCCCGCTCATGAGCTTAAGCACCAGCCCCGTGGCCGTCACGATGATGTCGGCGTCGAGGTGCTCGCCAGACTTCAGTTGCAATCCTTTCTCCGTGAAGGTCTCAATTTCGTCAGTGACCACCGTTGCCCGGCCGCCGCGTATCGAGTTGAAGAGATCGGAATCCGGGACCAGGCAGAGCCTCTGATCCCAGGGGTTGTATTGTGGCGTGAAGTGCTTGAGGTCATATTGCTCGCCGAGCTGGCGTCGCACGCCTTTCCGGAGCATCTTCTTAAAAACATCGGGCCGCGAACGGGCCAGGTTATAGAAGAACATCCCCAGCAGCACGTTCTTCCAACGCGTGAGCACGTAGGCCGCGCGGGCAGGCAGAAGTCGGCGGAGACCGTTCGCCACCTTGTCCTGACCGGGCCGCGAGACGACGTAGGTGGGCGAGCGCTGGAGCATGGTAACGTGGGCCGCCCGCTCGGCCATCGCCGGAACGAGCGTGACGGCGGTGGCGCCACTGCCGATTACGACCACGCGCTTGCCCTCGTAGTCGAGATCTGCGGGCCACTTTTGCGGGTGCACAATCTGGCCACGAAATTTCTCGACGTCAGGCCAGTCTGGGGTGTACCCACTCTCGTAGTCGTAGTA
>DATKIS010001149.1:0-2534 GCA_035543975.1 Pyrinomonadaceae bacterium | reverse complement strand
TACGAGCTTACGTCCTCTTTATCAAACCGGAAAACGCTGCGGCCGGATGGGAACTGACCGACCTGTGGCAAAGCGCCTCTGACATTCCCGGTGTCAAAACAATTCTCGACGGGGATGGCCGGGAGGCACGCCTCTTCAATGCGGCGACCTCGGGTCACACAGTTCTATACGATCCTCAGGGTAGCCTACTTTTCAGTGGCGGAATCACTGGCTCGCGCGGACATTTTGGCGGCAACGCCGGCGAGTCAGCGGTTATCGCAATCGTGAATGCCGAGGTGCCTGATCGCACGGAGACAGCCGTTTTTGGTTGCCCTCTCTTTAATCCACAGTCTGAATGCAGGGTGTCGATCGATGAAAAAACCAAACCTTAACCAAACGGGTACCGATTCGAGTTCTAGTAGGATCACGGAACTCTACAACGAACATCAACAGGAGATCTGTAAGCGCACGGACCACATGTTTGCGGTCTTGATGACGCTTCAATGGGTTGGTGGCATCGTGGCTGCAATCTGGATTTCACCAAGGACGTGGATAGGTTCTACCAGCCAAACGCACCTCCACGTTTGGGCTGCGCTGCTCCTGGGTGGCGCCATCAGTTCATTGCCGATTTTCCTGGCCCTGGTCCGCCCGGGTCGCCCCTCTACTCGATACATCATCGCAGTCGGTCAAATGTTGATGGGTGCTCTGCTGATCTATCTTACGGGCGGCCGGATCGAAACCCACTTCCATGTGTTTGGTTCGCTGGCGTTTCTTTCCTTCTATCGAGATTGGCGCGTGTTGGTCCCCGCCACCATCGTCGTTGCGGCCGATCATTTTCTGCGAGGGATGTTCTGGCCACAGTCTGTCTACGGGGTATTGGGCGCCAGTGAATGGCGCTGGCTCGAACACGCAGGCTGGGTCCTCTTTGAAGACACTTTCCTGTTGATAGCCATCAGGCGCAGCGTTAACGAAATGTGGAACATCGCCGAGCGCACGGACGAAAGCGAAAGACTGAACAAGGAGCTTGAGGGCTATGTCATCCAAAGGACCGGACAGCTGGCTGCGGTGAACAAAGAGCTCGAAACTGAGGAGGCCGAACGCAAGTTGGCTGAAGAGGCCTTACGTGATTCCGAAGGACGCTACCGGTTACTTTTCGAGCGCAACCCCTTGCCGATGTGGGTTTATGACGTCGAAACACTTTCTTTCCTTGCCGTTAATGGGGCAGTGATTAATCGGTATGGCTACTCCGAGGACGAGTTTCTGACCATGACAATCAAGGATATCCGTCCTGCCGAAGACGTGCCGGCCCTGCTCGAAAGAGTTTCGAAGGTGGCAAATGTTTCCGTGGAACCTGCTGAGTCGGGAGCCTGGCGACATCAGCGGAAGGACGGCGCAATCATAGATGTAGAGATCACGTCTCACCCGCTAAGCTTTGCCGGCCGCCCGGCGAAGTTAGTTTTGGCCAATGATATTACGGAGCGGAAGCGCGCCGAAGAAGCACTACAAGTAACTGAGGAACAGCTGCGGCAAGCCTTGAAAATGGAGGCAGTTGGAAAACTGGCCGGCGGCGTGGCCCACGATTTCAACAATCTGTTAACGGCCATCACGGGGCACAGCGAGATGTGTCTCAGACGTCTCACGCCGGAAAACTCGCTCCATCGACATATCGATCAAATTAAAAAAGCCGGAGACCGTGCGGCAGCGCTCACTCGACAGCTTCTGGCTTTTAGCCGTAAACAGATTCTTCAGCCTGAAGTACTCGACCTAAATCACATCGTCTTGGAACTCAGCAAGATGTTGCAACGACTCATCGGCGAGGACATCGACTTGCGAATGGGACTGTCAGCTGATCTGGGTCGAGTAAAGGCGGATCCAAACCAGCTCGAGCAAGTGCTAATGAATCTGGTCGTCAACGCCCGGGATGCTATGCCTAAAGGTGGCAAGCTCACGATCGAAACCAGCAACGTGCACCTGAGTGAGGAATTTGCGGATCGCCATGTATCTGTGCCCGCCGGCGACTACGTGATGTTAGCGGTAAGCGACAGCGGATGCGGCATGGATGCCCAGACGCAAGCTCGTATCTACGAGCCCTTCTTCACCACCAAAGAAGTCGGAAAAGGCACCGGCCTGGGACTGGCCACGGTCTATGGCATCGTCAAACAAAGCGAAGGGAGTATCTGGGTTTATAGCGAGGTCGGACGAGGAACCACTTTCAAGATTTACCTTCCTGCGGTTGAAAGCACGGTCGCGAAGGTTACCGCTGGATTAGAGAATCCGGAGTTATTAAAAGGCGCTGAGACAGTCTTGCTAGTGGAAGACGAAGAAGTCGTCAGAGAGATGGCTACCGAAATACTTCGCGAAAACGGATATCACGTAATAGAAGCAAAACACCCTCAAGAAGCGCTGACCATGTCGAAGCAATACGATGGGATAATTCACTTGATGCTGACTGACGTGGTGATGCCGCAGATGAGCGGCCGCGATTTAGCCGAGCAATTGACGCCTCTGCGTCCAGATATGAAAGTGCTCTACATGTCCGGCTACACCGACGATGC
>DATKIS010001148.1:0-2525 GCA_035543975.1 Pyrinomonadaceae bacterium | reverse complement strand
AACGAGCTTCGCTGCCTCTTCGTATAGCCACTGCCCACTGCCCACTGCCCACTGCCCACTGCCCACTGCCCACTGCCGTCCGCCTACTGCTTCGCTCCCGACTTGGACAGCGCCTGATTAATCGCCGCTCGCAATGCTTCGCTACTCAAGCCTTTCAGCATCCTTCCGTTAACAAAGATGGTAGGGGTGCTGCCGACTCCGTAGATCTGACCGTCGTCCATATCGTGCTTCACTTCGGGGGCGTATTTCCCGCTATCAAGCGCTCCATCGAAGCGCACGCGATCCAATCCCAGCTCAGTCGCATACTTTTTCAATGAGGGAATGTCGAGCGCATTCTGGCGTTTGAAAAGTAAAGCCGCATATTCAAAAAACTTGCCCTGAGCGTGCGCTGCGTTTGCCGCCTCTGCGGCCTTGCGGGCATTAGCATGCATCGCCAGGGGAAAATCACGTACGACTAGTCTGACCTTGTTTCCATACAACTTCAGCACTTCGTCAATGACCGGATGCATGGCCGCACAAGCGGGGCACTGGAAATCAGTGAACTCGACGATCGTGACTGCGGCATTGGCGTCGCCTTGAACCGGATCGTCGTCGACGCTAATTGATTGGACCGGCGGTTCGGGCTCGACGACGAGCACCCGTAAGTCGGCTCCCTTCCGCAGCCGGGCGGAGAACTCCTGCTCCAGCTTAAGGCGGTTCTGTTCTTCCATGTAAGCGGCAATTTGATTGCGAAGCGTGGCCAGGTCGCCCTTAAGCGAGTTCTTGTTGTCGTTGTAAAACTTTTCGACTTCCGCGTCGGTTGGTGGACGTACCTTTTCAGTTATCTCCTTCCGCACAATATCTTCCGGTGGAACATTCCGGTTCTTCGATTCCGCGAGCAGCAGCAAGTCATTAATGGTTTGATCCAGAGCCGGCTTCTCTACGAGATAAGTATCAAAGCGGAGTTGGTAGTCAATTGGCTTAAGTCGTTCGTTAACCGCTCCCGCGGTGACGGTGCGTCCAGCCACGGTGGCCAGGACCGTAGTTGGGGGAAGGCCAATGTCGTTAACGTCCGCTCCTTTGCCGACCACATTCGAAGTTCGAAGACGGTTGAGGAGTTCTTCAGAGAGTTTTGCTTCTTGCTCACCCTTCAAAAAGTCAGCGACCTGAGTCCGTATTGTGGGAGAGTCGCTCTCATCGATTCGTTCACGATTCTCATCGATGAACTTAGTGATCTCAGCCTGGGTTGGTTGAGTAATCTTTCTGCCAACTTCCGACTCATACAACTGTTGCGGACTAACCCGTCGTTTCCTGGCTTCGACGTCGAGCAACAGAGTATTGATTTCCAACTCGAGGATTTGGCGCCGTGCATCGGCGATCTTGCCTTCGAGGGCTTCAACTTCCTGCCGCGCGCGAGGGTCGATGTCGGCTGTAGTGATGTTTTGTCCGTTCACAGTCGCTAAAAGAACCGGAGCCATTGGAGCAGCCGGCGTTTCTTCCGGGGTGGGGCTTGGTGCAGGCTGGGCCGCGGGCTCGCGGGTTGCCGGCTTTGGTGCTGCCGGACGGCCGGATCCACGTCGTCGTGGGGCTTGCGCGGAAATATCACCCGCAAGAAAGAGCAGCAAAATGACAGTCAGAAAAGTAGTCGGATTCTTCATAGTTGTTTTGGTCGGAAAGACTGGCAGCTAAGCCATCTTTTAATCAGTTTTACAGGGAACGCGAACAACCGCGTGCCTGGTGGCCCAGCCGACGAGCGGGAGACATTTCAGCGTGGTACAGCGTGGAAGAATAAAACCCTGGCGCTCAATGAAAACGAATGATGCTGCGCCGGCGACGCTTCACGGGTTTGCGTGCGGTTAGCAAGCTCTTGTGCCGGCCGTTCAGAATAAAAGCCAGACCCTGATGAGTTACACCTAGCAATCGCGCGGCGCGGGTGACGCTTCCATCGGAAGAGTCAAGCGCTTGCTTGATCAATTGGCCCTCATAAAGAAGCACTTGTTCCTCAAGCGATCTGCTTATGGTCTGAGGTATTGGACGCGAAGTTTCGGGTTCTGAAGCTAATTGTTGGTCGACCTGATCGAGATTTTCGGCTGACCCCTTACTGTGCGGAGCATGACCCTGCTTTTCGTCAACGGCCAAAACAATCCGCGCACATTCGCCAACTCGGGTCCTAATCGCAGAGTGTTGGGAATGAGTCAGAGCTGATTCCGCTGCCTTGTAGTAATGTCGCAGTTCGGTCGGTGCCAGTACCGAGGCCAATTCTTCAACTATCGTCAGAGCTGCAATACCGCCGCTCTCTGCATCCCCAGCCTGACCCCCCAAGTCAATCGCTTCCTTGAGCGTTGCGAGAGCTGCATCGTGCTGACCAGATCTTGCCAACGCCGTGGCTTGCGTAGTTAGAGCTGCTGCGAGAATTACTTGTTCGTCGCCTTCTCTCAGAACTTTGACTGCGGCCCGGGCAACAGCTTCCGCTTTATCAATCTGTCCCTGACCCAGAAACGCTCTGGCCCGGGTGTCATCTACTTGCGCAGCGCGACCTTTGTCTT
>DATKIS010001147.1:0-3625 GCA_035543975.1 Pyrinomonadaceae bacterium | reverse complement strand
CGCGGAACAACGTTGGTGTCGTCCCACAAGAAACGCGTGACTGGTATCAACCAGTCTTTCGTCGCCGGCCAGCCTGACTCGCGCAACATCCACGCGGCGTAAGGGTCCTTGAATCGATGGACCGCATAGCCCAGAGCGACGTTGTCCTGCGAGCGCATAAAAGGAAACTCGTTGTCATCGTCGCGGGCGGTCGTGCCGTCGGGCAGCACCTTGTAGAGGTAGGTAGTTGTGTAATGACTGAAGACCGTGTAACGCAGGGCTGGGTCGCCCATTCCCGTAGTGCGCCGCAGTTCGGCCATCAAAGCCATCGGTGCATAGGTGATGCGCTGGTAATCCATCGACTCGTGATAACCACCGTCTGGAGTGATGAACTGAGTCAAGTCCAGGATGTGATCCAAAACTTTGCGCGTGTGCTCCCTGAGTGGCGAGGCCTGCGCCTCGACTGAAGCGTGCCCTTCGATGGCGACCAGCGCGAACATGGCCAAGGTCAGATATCGCACCGGGTAGTTGTGGTACATCGCCAGTTCGGGGTCGCGCACCGACTGGTCCTGGAGCATCTGCTGGGCCGCCTTGAGCAGCTCTCCCGCGACGCGGTCTTTGAGAGCGGAGTCGAAGCCGGGGTAGTTGTACAGCCAGTCGAAGGCGAGGGACCAACGGACGTAGTCGGGGTAAGTGCGGGAGCCGGCGCGCTCTGGCGGACGAGTCCGCCGCATCTCCTCAACTGCGCGCTGAGCAAACTTTTGATCGCTGGTCAGGAGGTACGTCAGCGCCCAACCCGCGAGATCGTCCGACGGCCGAGCGCCCGTCGCGTACCTGGCGCGCAAGGTGTCGAAGCCCGTGAGCGGGTCGCGTTCGCCCAGGAGCATTCGCGGTCTGACAACCGCTGACGGCCCCTGTCGTGACGATGGCTTGGTCTGCCCTGCGCAAGGCCCAGCCGCGACACCCGCAGCGAGACAAGCTAACAGCGCCAGCACGGTAAAATGCGTTTTAGCCTTCATTTCTCTAGCGGCCCTCAGCAGCATTTGAACAACGGGGTCCAAGATCTCCGACACACTCCAGGAAGCTCTGATCTGGTTCTAATGAGTTAGACTTTGCCTTAGCCCGCGGAGCGTGGCGATAGCGTAAAGCCTGGGGTGGAACGGAGCGGAACCCCAGGTCGACGACCAGTATGAAGCATCGAGCGCGCGAAGCGTGCGATAGCGCAAACACTGCAATTCACTGATGATGAATCGGCTGTCGCCCACTCCGCGGGCTCTGCTTTGATATGCCAACGATCCTGGGGTTCCGCTCCGCTCCACCCCAGGCTTTACGCTATCGCCACGCTCCGCGGGCTAAGTACAAAAACACCTTCAGACTTAATCAGAGCTTCCTTTTCGTTTGTCGTTTGGACCGCATCGACAAACTAAATTCATCCTAAACAGCGGAGCCTAATCTTCTCCGCTTAGCGCGAAAGCAGAGACGCCGAATCACGATCAATGAAAAGGTGGGCGTCGGGATGATTCTTCAGAATGGAGGCTGGACAGGCGGTTTCAATCGGCCCCTCAACTGCGGCCTTGATAGCCTGTCGCTTCGCCGGTCCCGGCACAATGGCGAACAACTTCGGTTTGGCCATAATGGTCGGTATGGTTAGCGAGAGGGCATTGCGCGGAACATCGTTGATTGTCGCGAACGCCCCGTCGTTTACCTGCTGCGCGCGGCACACCTCGTCGAGTTCGACCACTTTGACGGCTCGCGGATCGTTGAAGTCGCAGAAGGGCGGATCGATAAAAGCCAGGTGCCCGTTCTCGCCGATTCCGAGCACTGCGAAATCCGGTGGGTTCTGTTCGAGTAGCCCCGCGTATCTTTCGCACTCAGCCTCGATGTCGGCTGACTCGCCCCCCAGACCGTGGAACTGACCAAATTCAACTTTGTTCACTAAACGGTCGAGCAGGAAACGCCGGAAGGATTGTGGCGCTTTGTCGTCCATTCCCGTGTACTCGTCCAGGTGAAAGCCTGTGACGCGCCGCCAGTCGATGCCAGGAGATTCTGCGAGCACCGCCAGGAACTCATTCTGCGACGGCGCAGAAGCGAAGATACCGATGGCGCGATCGCGCTCCGAGATGAGGCGGCGAATCTCAGCTGACACGGTTGCCGCCGCTGCTTCCCCCATCTTCTGCCGCGACTCGTAGATATAAACATTTAGGAGCCCTGCGTTGAACCGCTCGACAAGGCCATCTTCGACAACTCCGGTTTTAACCTGTGGATCCATGTTCTCTCCCCCAATGAACAAGCGGTGTCCGACACACTTTAGTTTGTCGTGATCTCAGTCCAGAAGTCCCTCGGGTCATCAGCGACAAGTAAATTAGTCTGTCGTGATCTCGGCCAGGAAGTCTCTATGGTTACAAAACGACAAACTAAGTGTGTCGGACAATTGCAGCCACCTTCGAGCTTAACTCCTCACCCAACCTCAGGGCCCGCGATGGCGAAGACGCTACCGGACGTCCCCGCGTCACTCTTCTCCCCGAAACGCATGCGGATTAATTCGCGCTGTTTCCGGAAGCCGCGGTTAACTAACTCCTCGGCGCCGCCCTGAAAAGTCGTGTTCAGGTCGATGTAGATTTGGGAACCTGACAATTGTCCGAGCACGCCATCCAGCAACGTCGTACAAGTTCCAGTGTCGGGCGCCACCACCGGACCGACGTAGAAAGCATTAGTGCCACGTCGGGCCAAAGCATACCCATCCAAACTTCCACTGGTCGGGCTACTGATTGATGCTGTCACGCAGGCATCTTCAATTAGAGTGCTGAGCAGGCGTGCCCGATCGGCGCCAAACGCGCGGCGGTCAAGTTCGAAGATCCCAGAGCGCTCCGGATCTCCCATCAACCTGTTTCCCGACCCATCCCGCGCTACGCCCGACCAACGTTCGATCGTGCGCTCCCGTTCAAAACCCAAACCTTCATAGACCGGTACACCCGCAGGGGTCGCGTCCAACTTCACGGTTCCCACTCCCGCTTCGCCAAGATGTTTGAGTGCCACCCGGACAAGCATGGTCGCAATCCCTCGCCGACGAAATTCAGGATCCACGAGCACCATCCCGACCCAAGCGAGCCGTTGCCCGTACATGGTAGTGGTGGTCGTCGCAATGACTTTTCCGCCGATTGAAGCTGCGAAGCACCCGTCTGGATCGAGTCGCAACAGCCTGCGCCAATCAACCTCAGTCTGATTCCACCGCGCGCCTGCCTTGAGCCTCATGGCCTCGGCAATGTCTTCGCCGGTCATCAATCTGATGTCGATGTCTTCGGCATCTGGCATCGCCATACAGATCCCGGCCTCACGCTCTCCGACAATTCGCCCAGAAAACACATCAGACGTAGTTATGTCCGCGTGGGCCAAACTCCAATCTCAGGAATGTACGGATTATTTTGGGGGCAGGTGGTTTATATAGCACTAAGACGACCGCCGCTGCAAGACACCCGTAGGAATTTAGGTAGTGCTCCAAGAGTGTGTTGCCCCAAAGGTTCGATTCGAAGGCGTTGAGGTCTGTACGACCTCGCGGTAAGAGACTGTGGTAGAAACTCACGGTGCAACTAATAACGCTGAAAGCGTTGGCCAATTTCAGCCCAGGGTTTGCTTTGAAACCCTGGGT
>DATKIS010001146.1:0-2730 GCA_035543975.1 Pyrinomonadaceae bacterium | reverse complement strand
TCGTGGAGAGAAATACCATCGTAAAGAATTTCACCTTCAGCCTGTTTGTAGATGGCCAGCAGTAGTTTTATCAACGTGCTCTTGCCGGATCCGGTGCGACCAACCACCGCAACCTTTTGCCCCGGTTCGACCGTGAAGCTGACGTCCCGGAGCACATAAGCTGAGTCCTGATCGTACCGAAAACTGAGGTTCTTAACTTCGATTAGACCACTAACCGAATCGATCTCTTTGACTTCGCTAAGATTCTGCTCCGGCTCTGCCTCAAAAATGTCAGTCACGCGATCTATGAAAGCCGGCGCCTGTTGGAGCTGCTGACCACTGGTCACGACAATTCCCAACCAGGATAGAAAAGTGAGTGCGATGCTGTTCTGCGCCAACATAGAACCCAAAGTGAAACTCCCGTCAAGGACCCTGTACGCGCCAAACCAAAGAAGCAAGAGTGGCGAGAAGGAACGTAATGCACCGGTCATCGCGTCCACCACGGCGACCAGGTGATTACGCCGCAGAGAAGTGTCGACCGCAGTCAAAAAGAAGCGGCTCCAAATTGTGAGCGCACGTTGTTCTGCACCGGACGCCTTGATGGTCTCCATACCGCTCAATGCTTCTACCAGGTAACCTTGCGTCTCAGTCTGCGCCGCTACGTCACTCTGCGAAAGGTAGTTGACTCTGCGCATCGTGCCGTAGAGCACAGCCATCTGTGCCAATCCCAGACCCAACGCAAGCAGACCGAAAGTGACATCCTGAATCAGAAGGAAAACCAGATACCCCAGCACCAACGTGCCGAAGAGAATCACGGCTAAAATATGCGTCGTGAGTAATTCTCGAATCCGCTGCACCAAGCCGCCGCGCATCAAGAGATCGCCGTGGGTTCGCTGTTGATAAAACCGAAACGGCAGCGACGTGAGGTGCTCGAGGAAACTCGGCATCATGTGAGTGTCTATGCGAGCTTGCAAATAGATCATCAGCGATACGCGCAGATATCCGGTAATGATCTGCGTCAGTATGACGAAGATCATTCCCAGGCCCAGAATCGGCATGAGGCTCTTCAACTGAAAGTTGAGTACCTGGTCCACCAGAATTTTGGTAAGCAGCGGGAGGGCCAACCCAAGCACCAGCAGGATGAACCACACACCGAAGATTTGCAGCAGCAGGCTCCGCGTCCGGGAAACATAGTCGGCGTAGTGCCGCCACAAGTAGCCCATGTAGTAACGCCAGGACGTCAGCCTTGGACCACGTAGGCTGTGAAATCGCACTCCAGGTTCGAGGAACAGAAGTTCGTCAGCAAAACGCTCGTCAAACTCCTGCGGCGTAAGGGTGATGTTGCCTATGGCCGGATCTATGAGTTTGATCCGTCTTGCCGTATGGCTCTTAACGATGACGAAGTGATTTGCCTTGGTGCGGGCGAGCGCCGGAAGTCTCTGATCCTTTAGTTCAACTGTGCTGCGTGAACTTGCAGTGACGCGCAAGCCGAAGGTTCTCGCAACCAGAGCCAGGTTTGCTGCGGTAATGTCGCCGCGCGTGGATCCTGCGGCCTGGGCACATTCAGCGATGCGCGTGTCACGGCCGTAGTAGCAGAGAACCATCGCGAGACAGGCCGCTCCGCTATCCCCGGAGCTCATCTGAAGCATTATAGGGATTCTGCTGCGTTTAAATCCCAACGTTGCTCGAACGGCTGCCCACATCAAGGCCCATCCAGGCCAAGCCGCTATCCGATTCAGAATAGATCGCATTTTCATTTGAGACTGTTTACTGTCGGTTTAATTATCTTCAAACAGACGATTGATGAGCGGAATAAAAGCGCCGGTGCGGCGCGTGCCGACCTCCACCTTGACACGCACCATCCGCTTAAAAAAGCGCTCGGGTGAGTCGTCCACCGCAAACTCAGGGCGTGCAAGAACCACCGCGGATTCAGGCATCAATGCTAATCCCAATCCGCCACTCAGATTGAATTGTTTTTCCACTGCGTCCGCCTTAAGCAGCCCGCTTTCGACGGCGCTGATGGACCCAGTTTTAAGGGGTTGGTTTTTCTCTACTTCGAAGACCAGTGATCGCCCTACATGCAGGTCGGGAAGCGTCTCGGGTGGCATAAAGGCCACGAGCACAGGTTCGTTGTGGCCGTATTGCGGTATCGTTCTTCCGTCAACGATGACAGCAATGCCCTGAGCATAAATCGGCACGCGAATGAAGAGTGTGGCAATGCCTCCGCACAGCAGCAGCAACAACATCACCCAAAGGAATACAAAAGTCTTCCCCTTCACGTACCAGGGTTGGGCCATCACCTTTGGCGGAGAGTTCGGCGTCGGTAGGTTTTTTTTAACCATAGTTGAGGATGTTCAAGCCCGTGAAACGGGCAACAGCGGCAACGCTAAGCGGGTTTCGACAGCGGCTTTGTTTCCTGGGCACTAATGAGTAACTCCCGAAGCTTGTCACCCAAAACCTTGACTTGAGGCGCACGCATAACCGTGTAGTGGTTGCCCGGCACTATATGCACCTCCAGATCATGACCGACCACGCTGGACCAGCCGCCAGTTCCCTCCAGATCTTGGCTGCTCACGCTTTCGCTGGCTCGGAATAGCGCCGTCTTCACCGCGTGAGCGGCAGGCGAGTAAGCGTTAAGCGCGGTCGCATTTCGTTTGAATACCTCGAAGAAGGCGGCCACTTCGGGTAGGCCCAAATCCGGTGAAATGAATTGCCTGGTCCTGGCTAGATCGTGAAGGTATGACAGTCGCT
>DATKIS010001145.1:0-2245 GCA_035543975.1 Pyrinomonadaceae bacterium | reverse complement strand
GGTTTCTATTACTTCCCGCTTAGGTAGCTCGTAGGTTTCAAGCGAAGTTGAGGTGACGGCCCACAGATAACTGCGCTCCTCACCGAGAAAATATTCCAATAGCAATGTCTCGTTATCAATCACCTGGGCGCGGATTTCGGCCAGGCTGAGCGGTTGCGGCGGTGTCAACTCAGCGTAATTGTTGCAACCCTGGATCTTTACGCCCCCAGAATCCTAACGCTGAAAGCGTTGGCAAATGGCCACGCGATCTCGCGAACTTCTTCAGAGTTCGTCAGGGTATAAGAACCGAGTCCCAGGGTTGCAGCAACCCTGGGCTGGAATTAGCGAACGCTTTCAGCGTAACTGTACGGCTCATAATCCCGCCGGGAAATACTCACGCCAGCGGCTGTCGACCAGCTCGCCAATGTCCTCGCGGACGATTAGCTCTGTCGGGAAACCTGGCTTGGTGCGCGCGTCGATCACGATCGGCCCGGTATACGCGAGGTGATGACGAATTACTTTCGTCTCCGCCGCATAGATGTCGCTGGCTGGTTCGAAACGCGTCCAGGTGGACCAGAGAAAATCGGAGCTGGAACGTGCCACCTTCGCGTCGTCGTGCAATACCACCATAGGCCAATCGGCGAACGCTGGTTCCATCGCCAGCCGCGCTGCTTGTTCAGGATCCTCTTCGTACGATTTTCCCTGCACCACCAGACAGCCGCGGCAAAAGACCTCTGCCGCTAACACCGAGCTCGGCAGCGCTCCGCGAAACTCGCCGGGTAACTCCCGAGTCGCCTCACCCAACCCCAGCATGATGGCCTTGCTGCCTTCATTAACTTGTCCGCTGGTGTAGTCCAACGTGTCCATCGACACATTTGAGAAAATGAACAAATCGGTGGCCGGATTGCAGCGCGCCAGCACGTGTTCCAGCAACCCGGGAAAGTCGCGAAGGTTCTGTGGAGTGTCAGTGAGCAGGAGAAACTTAGTCAGCGAAAGCTGCCCTTCGCCCAAAATCCTGAAGCCGGAGACCAGCGCCTCGCGTCCATAACGCTCCCGCACGACTGCCGCAGCCAGCGAATGAAACCCAGTCTCGCCATAGCTCCAAAGATCGCGCACGCCCGGCATCACGAGCGGGAAAAGCGGAGACAACAAGTCCTGGAGATAGTCTCCGATGAAAAAATCTTCCTGGCGCGGTTTGCCGACAACGGTCGCCGGATAGATTGCGTCACGACGATGAAACACGGCGTCAACTTCAAACACCGGGTAGTCGTGTTGCAGTGAATAGTATCCGTAGTGATCGCCGAAAGGACCTTCGGGCCGGCGTTTTCCCGGCGGGGCCTTTCCTACCAAAGCAAACTCCGCCTCCGCTGCCAACCGATGTGGGCCCCCCAGCGGATTCTTGCTCATCTTCAGCTTCTCGCCAGCCAGCAAAGAAGCCAGCACCAGCTCGGGTACGTCTTCGGGCAGCGGAGCGATCGCCGCGAGAATCAGGGCGGGTGGACCACCAAGAAATACCGTGACCGGCAGCGACTGGCCCAAAGCCTCGGCTTCGTGATAATGGAAGCCGCCGCCTTTTTGAATCTGCCAGTGGAGCCCGGTGGTCTGCGGGTCGTAAACCTGGACGCGATAGATGCCCAGGTTATGTTTTTTGGTTCGCGGGTTCTCGGTATAAACCAGGGGCAAGGTGATGAATGGCCCGCCGTCTTCCTGCCAGGTGGTCAGGACCGGTAACTCATTCAGCCGGGCCGGACTGTCCCGCACTTGAGTGACGGGCGACCGCGTAGTGTTACGGGTTCCCAGCTTGAGCAGGTCACGCCCGAGCGCGCGGTGTTTCCATAACTCTGCCGGCTTGGGCGGCAGCAACGATTCAGCCACCTGGACCAATTCGCGCACGATTGCCTCGGGTTTGGGGCCAAACGCCAAATCAATCCGGCGCTTGGTACCGAACAGATTGGTAACTACCGGGTAGGGACTTCCCTTCACGAGCTTGAATAAGAGTGCCGGCCCAGCGCGTTCGATAACTCGACGGTGGACTTCAGCCAGTTCGAGGTAGGGATCGACTTCCGCATCGATGGTAATGATTTCGTTTTCGCGGGCCAGGAGATCGAGGAATGTGCGCAGGTTGGGATGCATAAATAGTAATGAGTGATGAGTGATGAGTGATGAGTAATGAGTGATGAGTGATGAGTAATGAGTGATGAGTAATGAGTGATGAGTAATGAGTGATGAGTGATATGAGCGATATGAGCGATATGAGCGATGAGTA
>DATKIS010001144.1:0-10675 GCA_035543975.1 Pyrinomonadaceae bacterium | reverse complement strand
GGCAACGCGTGGGTTGATGCGGCCTACGAGTCGTCGCAAAGAACTGTCCAGGTCTCTCGTGGCTCAGAGCAATTTCGCGCCCTGGTATCAGACGAACCGACGATCGGCACAATCGCCGCAAAACTGAGCGGAGTCGTGATCGTGGTCGCGAACGGCCGTGCCTACCGCATTCAATAGATAGCCTGACCGCCCCTCCTTTCGTTAACTGATTGCGAACAGCCCGGACATTTACGGCCTTTTTTGGAAGCCGGTCCGCACATTCCTAACCTGATGGCATAGTGCTACATTAGGCGTCCCGGCAGCTCAATTTCTGGAGGCGTTAATGTATTGTCCATCGTGCGGCAGCGAGATTGCTGTTGAACTCAAGTATTGCAACCGCTGCGGCGCGAGTCTCTCGTTAACCCCAGTCAGTTATCCTTTGGCGGCAGTAAATCCTCCCAAGTTGATCGCGCCAACGATTGTTATGGGCGCCACCATCGTGGTCGGCCTTGGGATCATATTTGGCGGCGCAAAGGAATTAGCGCAACTCAACATTCATCCGGCGGCCCTCGCCTGGATGGTAATTTTTGGCGTGGCTACGTTATTTGGCTGCACCGCCCTATTGCTTCGATTCTGGATCAAGATGTTCGCCTACAGTTCAGGGGCCCATCAGCCACAGCAGAGTTTTCGGCCTGGAGAGCAATTACCCGTAACACAACAACATTTGCCGCCGCCTCGTTTTGAGCCGGTTCCCAGCGTTACAGAACACACTACTCGGACCCTGGCCCCTGCCTACCGCCAGAGCCCCGATCCTGGTTCGAGGAAAGAATCCTGAATCCCCAGGCGCTAGTCCCTATGATCCCGACCAAACTGACAATCGCCATCTCCACAGCACTCTTAGCGGCCGCACCGGTCTTGCTCCTTCCCCTGAATTCAGTGAACGCGCAAACAGCCGGTCGAGTTACTAAGCGAACTGCGCAAGCGCGTTCGTCGCAGCCATTATGGTCGAGGAGGAACCCCCAGATCGCTCGACTGGTTCGGGAAATCGACGCCAGGAACATTGAGCGGTCTATTCGCAAATTAGTCTCATTTGGCACACGCAATACGCTTTCAGCGCAAGATGATCCCAACCGGGGAATCGGCGCCGCGCGAGATTGGTTGTTCACCGAGTTTTCGAAGGCGGCGGAATCTTCCGGTGGACGAATGACTGTGGAGAAACAAACTTTCGAACAGGCCAAAGCCGCGCGGATCCCTCAGCCGACAATGTTGATTAACGTGGTCGCGACATTGCGGGGCACTCAACCTGAGTCAGCCCAGCGGATTTATGTGGTGAGCGGACACTACGACTCAATGTGTGGAAGCCCCACGGATGCGAAGTGCGATGCGCCCGGAGCAAACGACGACGCGTCGGGTACCGCGGCCGTCCTGGAGATGGCGCGGGTGATGGCGAAATACAGATTCGACGCCACGATCGTATTCATGACGGTTCCTGGTGAAGAGCAGGGACTCCTTGGCTCGACCTACTTTGCCGAGCAATCGAAGAAGAACAATGCCGATATCGAAGCGATGTTTACCAACGACATTATCGGTAATTCGCTGGGTGGAAACGGGATTCACGATCCGCGCACGGTGCGCGTTTTCTCGGAAGGGGTGCCGTCAAACGAAACGGCCGGCGAGGCAAACACGCGCCGCAGTGTCGGTGGTGAAAACGATTCAACGGCCCGGCAACTCGCGCGCTTTATCAAGGAGACTGCTGCTGCTTACGTTCCCGCGATGAATGTGATGATGGTTTATCGCCGAGACCGCTACGGGCGAGGCGGCGATCACATTCCCTTTCTCGAGCGAGGTTATGCAGCTGTTCGTTTCACCGAGACCAACGAAAACTATCAACATCAGCATCAGAACGTGCGCGTCGAAAACGACATCAAGTACGGCGACTTACCGGAGTTTGTCGATTTTAACTACATCGCGAACATCGCCCGGGTAAACGCTGCTTCGCTCGGGATGCTGGCGCTCGCACCGGCGCGACCAAAGAACACTGAACTGGGTGGCGGGCTCGCAGATGATTCCACACTCAAATGGGACCCCAGCAAAGAACCCGATATCGCGGGTTATGAAATTGTCTGGCGGGATACCACTTCGCCGGTCTGGACGAACTCGCGCCCGGTCGGCAACGTGACGACATACACAATGAAGGGCATGTCGAAAGACAACTACTTCTTCGGGGTGCGGGCAGTAGACAAGGAAGGAAACCGCAGCCCGGCGAGCTATCCGCGCCCGGCGTCTCGGGTCCGCAACCCGGCACCGCTTGAGTGACAAGAATAGGGCAACTTTGAACTAGGTAATTCGACTTCGCGACTCTTTGAATTTCGCTATTTGACTATCCAGATGGTTGATCCATTTTTGAATCATGGTAGCCAGCAGGGTGGTCTCCGATTGGCTCAACGGCAATTCAGGTTTGAAAGAGACAATCTGGTTGCTGTAGTCAAAACCTTCTAATAGGTGTGAACGAGCATCTGAATGCGCGAATGACTCGTGGCGCAGTTCCTTGACTCGGCTGTGCAGCGCTATCTCAGCTTCTTCAGTCAGGACCTCACCGACTTGTTCGTCTAGAGGTTTCTCACGTTGACCTTTAAGATCTTTCTTCATGCCGAATGGCCTGGCGTAGGCAATGATCAGAGCCGTGTTGAACGCAGTGTGCGCCAGGACTTCTTTCTTGCTCGGCCAACCTTTCTCTAAAATGTAGGCGGCAAATTTTCGAGCTTCAATCAGGTCCAACCGGTCAAGGTAAATCCGGGGAAGCACCATTCGGGCACGTTCGAAAAATTCGTCAGTCAATGGCGGTATGTCAGACGTATCGATGTCATCGTCTGTCATTCGATCAATGCGATCCCAATCAGTCTCCGATTTCCTGTTCAAATTTCTTACGCTCATGCCTTGATGCCTTCCGCAACGAGATAATGCGTACTGCTTGTGCGCCGCGCAGCGTGAATGTGACAACCACTGTTCGACTGCCAAGCAAGCCTATACCAATCCAACGAGCTTCACCATAGTCCCTTCGCAAATCAAGATCAATCACCAATGGACCTGGAAATACCTCCCAAGCGTCAGCAAAGTCAAAGCCGTGTTTACGAATGTTCGCTTGGTTCTTTTCCTCGTCCCATTCAAAATTCACAGCACAAGCCTAATTGACGGCTAGTTGGACGGCAATCGGTTCGCTACTGGGTCACTATCTGTCAACATGAAAGCTCCCTTGCATCGCGCGCGATCAAGAGTCGCCTTTTCTAGACCTTCTTAGCGAAGAGTGCGTCTAATGGTTGCAGCATGATAATCTCCAAATTCCCCGAATTTCATGGATTGAGGCCACAGTTATATGAAAAGACCAAACAATACTTTGAGAACTCGTCGGTGCGGGGTCGCAATCGTTGCTATTTCGTTTGTTACGACGTTTGCCCTTCTCGTGAACATGTTTTCGCCTTCTGTGAGCGCACAGAGAAAGGGGGGCGGCGGTAAGACAGCGGCCCTGAGCGAGGACCAGCGCATTTTACACGTCCTGAATCGATTGGCTTATGGCGCCCGGCCGGGAGACGTCGAGCGCGTAAAGGCGATGGGGCTGGATAACTACATCAAACAGCAACTCAATCCGTCACAACTTGACGACAGCGCAGTCGAAGCGAAGCTGAAGAACCTGCCGACGCTGACTATGACCACCGCCCAGTTGTACGAGAAATATCCTCAGCCACAGCAACTCGTGCGGCAACTTCAGCGTCGCGGCGAGTTGCCTGCTGAGCTTGATTTGCAGAAGTTGCAGGCTGCCGGTGCTCCACAAGGTCCGCCGCCAGGACCGGGCGAGGCAATGCCTGGTGAAGCTATGCAGGCGCCGACTGCAACCCAGGCCGATACTCCTGACACTCGTAGGAGCGCAGAGTATCGCCAGAAGATTCGAGAGTATTACGAGAAGAATGGATTGATGCAGCCGCAGCGGATCATGGCCGAATTGCACACTTCGCGCATCCTCCGCGCCGTCTACGGCGAACGCCAGTTGCAGGAAGTGATGGTGGATTTTTGGACCAACCACTTCAATGTGTTTTCCGGAAAGGGCGCCGATCGCTGGTTGCTCACGGCGTATGATCGCGACACGATCCGACCGAATGCGCTGGGTAAGTTTTCTGATCTTTTGCAGGCGACGGCCCAGAGTCCGGCAATGCTCTTCTACCTGGACAACTTTCAGAGTGTCAGTCCTGATGCGCAGCAAGGCCGCCCTCGAGCGGGAGCTGCGCGACGTCCGGGGGCGCAGGGCAACCGCCTCCCGGGTGCTCCCGGCAATGGCCAAGGCAATCGCGAAATGCCTCCGGGCGCACGGCAGGATCGCACCATGAATCGTTATCCGACTGGTCAAGGTGGGCAAGTGCAGCAGCGCCCAGGCGAGGGGAATCCTCCCCAACTGCCACCGAATGCCCGACGTCAACGTCGCGGGATCAACGAGAACTACGCGCGCGAGTTAATGGAATTGCACACGCTGGGTGTTGACGGCGGCTATACGCAGAAGGACGTGCAGGAAGTGGCGCGCTGCTTTACTGGTTGGACGATCCTGGCGCCTCGCGGCGGCGCCGTTGCCACGCAGGCAATGATGGACGGACCGCGGGCGGACAGGTTGCGTGAGAATGCGGGCAAGTTTTTCTTCAATGCACGCGCCCACGACGACGGCGAAAAAGTAGTGCTAGGCCACAAGATTCCGGCGGGGGGCGGGATCAAAGACGGTCAGGCGGTGCTCGACATTCTTGCGCATCATCCGTCAACGGCAAAATATGTGGCGACCAAACTGGCGCGTTACTTCGTTTCGGATACGCCACCGCCGGCGTTGGTCGACCGCGTGGCAGCTTCGTTTACCAAGAGCGACGGCGACCTGCGCGAAACGCTGAAATCGATCTTCTTGTCTCCGGAGTTCAATTCTCCGGAGTCTTATCGGGCGAAGGTCAAGCGACCCTTTGAACTCACGATCAGCGCAATCAGAACGCTGGGTGGGGAAACCACCGGTGGGCCGCAATTACATCAATGGATTGCCCGCATGGGTGAGCCGCTCTATGGCTACCAAACGCCAAACGGCTATTCAGATTTGGCCGAGACCTGGGTTAACACTGGTGGCTTGCTGGAACGAATGAACTTCGGTTTGGCGCTGGCCAGCAATCGCATACCTGGAACCCGAGTTCAACTGAACCGATTGGTAGCCAGTTCTGAACCAGGAAAAAGTTTGAGTAACACGCAGATCATGGAACGTTTCCTTGGTTTGATCATTGCCGGGGACATCTCTCCAAAAACTAAAGAGACACTGATGAAGCAGTTTAACGATCAACCGATCGCACTTGCGGCAGCGCCTCCGTCAGACGTGCAAGTCGGGGGGAATATGGCGGGCGAGATGATGGACGGCCAACCCCGTCGCCAGCAACGGCTGCAGTTGGCCCGGGGCGAGGCAAATATCACGGATCCGGTGACAAAGATCGTTGGGTTGATATTGGGTTCACCGGAGTTTCAAAGGCAGTAACCAGGTAAATGGTGAATGGTAAATGCTAAATGGGCCAAAGGCTTCCATTCACCATTTACTATTTACCATTCACCATTCATGAGGTTTTGTTATGAATCGAAGATTTTTCATGAGGTCCGGGGGGATAGCACTTGCCAGCTTTGGACTCATGCAGTCAACTCCGTCATTTCTGCAGCGCGCGGTGCTGGCCCAGGCTCGAGAACGTCTCACTGGCGGCCGTCGCAAGACTTTGATTGCGATCTTTCAGCGGGGAGCCGTGGACGGCCTGAACATGGTGGTGCCCTACGGCGAGCGAGCGTATTACGATTTGCGGCCGGGCATTGCCATCGCTAAACCGGAAACCGGAAACGTGGCCTCAGTCGTGAACCTTGACGGCTTCTTTGGTTTGCACCCTTCCCTCGCGCCGTTCAAGCCTTTGTGGGACTCGAAACGCCTGGCTATCGTCCACGCAGCAGGTTCGCCAGACAACACCAGATCCCATTTTGACGCCCAGGACTACATGGAGTCGGCCACGCCCGGCCGCAAAGGCACGTTGGACGGTTGGCTCAATCGTTATCTACAAAGCAAGCCGGACCCTGATAAGAATATTTTCCGCGCAGTTTCGATGACCCAGTTGACGCCGCGGGCCATGCAGGGGAAGGCCCCTACGTTGGCGATCTCGAATCTTGCTAATTTCACGATTCGGGCCGGGAAGAGTTCCTCGAGCGTCCAGGGTGGTTTTGAAGCCATCTACGATCAAACCGCAAACGATGCGCTCGGCGGTACCGGCAAAGAAACGTTTGAGGCCGTCAACTATCTGAAGAAAGTTAACCCGGGCCAATACCAACCCGAAAACGGGGCGCAGTATCCGCGCACGCCATTCGGCAACTCGCTCTTGCAGATCGCTCAACTGATCAAAGCCGGCGTCGGGTTGGAAGTTGCTTTCACCGACACACCGGGTTTGAATTGGGACACGCATGTGAATCAGGGAAATGCCCAGGGGCAACTCAGCAATCTTCTCCAGCAGTTTGGCAACGGGATAGCTGCGCTCTACCGCGACCTGGGCCAGCGGATGGATGATGTCGTGATTCTGACAATGTCGGAGTTTGGCCGCACCGCTCGCGAGAACGGAAATCGCGGGACCGACCACGGGCATGCCAACGCTATGTTGGTGCTCGGCAATACCGTTCGCGGTGGGAAAGTCTACGGTCAATGGCCCGGACTGGGGAATGATCAGCTCAACGAGGGACGTGATCTGGCGTTGACGACAGACTTCCGCGACGTCTTTGGCGAGGTTGCGAGAAAGCATTTGGGAACTTCGAACCTGCAGACAGTGTTTCCCGGGTACGCGACAAGCGACGCAAAGTTCAAAGGGTTTCTGGCGTAAGAATTGTGATGAGTGATGAGTGATGAGTACTGATCAGCTAGTCTTGCTCGCTTTCACTCAGCACTCAGCACTCAGCACTCAGTACTCAGTACTCAGCACTCCATAATCACTTTCTTCCCCTACCACCGCAGCCTACCAAATCGGTTAATGAAATAGAGCATCGCCACGGCAATCAGTGAAACAATGACGGCGAGCGTGAACGCCTCATTGTCCCGGCCCGCCTGAATTGCATCGTAAATCGCCACCGAAGCAGTCTGGGTTTTGCCGGGGATGTTTCCGGCGATCATTATCGTTACCCCAAAGTCTCCGAGTGCGCGGGCAAACGCCAGGGCCGTGGCGGCCAGAACGCCGCGCGATGCCAGCGGCAGGGTAACCCGAAAAAAGACGAGACGACCGCTCAGGCCGAGCGTTCGAGCAACCGCCTCGAGTTCAGTATCAACTCCTTCGAAAGCAGCCCTCAAACTTTTAGTGACCAGCGGGAGCGCGTGAATGGTAGCAGCGATGATCGCTGCGCCCACGGTGAAAGTCAGACGAATACCGAAGCGCTGATAAAGGAATCCTCCCAACGCGGAGCGGGTCCCGAGCAAGGTGAGCAGGTAGTAACCAAGCACCGTGGGCGGCAGGACCAGTGGCAACGTGATTAATGAATCGATGAGGTTGCGCGCCGGGAAACGCTTTCGGGCGAGTAACCAGGCCAGTGCTGAACCGGCAACCAAAGCGATAATCGTGGCCGCGGTCGCCACAGTAAACGACAGCTGGATAGGGAACCAGTCGATATTGCTGGCGAAATCCATCTAGTTATCTGCGAGCCGAAACGATTGCCACTATGCGCAATGGGCCACCACTGCCCGCTTTGATCTTCATCGGCAGGGCGATAACAGAAAATCCGCGAACCGGGAGCCGGTCCAGGTTGGCGACGTTTTCCAGGGCCGGAATGTTGCTGGCGAACAAGGTGCGATGACTCTCGAAAAGCGTCGACTGGCCGTAGTCGATGCTGGCAGTGTCGAGACCAATCGCTCCGATTTTTCGATTTTGAGTCAACCACAGCGCTGCTTTAGGGTGGAGTCCCGGGAAATGAAGACCTGCGACTGCCGCGGCGCCGCGTTGATCGGTTCCCAGGTAGCGCTTCGGATCCGGATAAGACCTGCCGAATCCCGTCCGCAAGAAAACAATCGTCCCGTCGGCTATCCGTCCATTTCGTCGTTCCCAATTCTGAAGATCGATGGCGGTCACCAGGTAATCAGGATTTTGTGCGCATTGCCTGGTGACATCCACAACGATGCCCGGCGCAATGAGCTGCTCGAGCGGAATGGCATCGACGCTGTTTTTGCCCTGGGCGAAATGCACGGGCGCATCGATGTGCGTTCCGCCGTGTTCAGCGGCAGAATAGCGGTAGGCTGAATAGTAGTAGCCCTTATCCGTGGTGCCTTCGAAATCTTTTTCGAGATGAAATGCTTCAGCTGTGGGCCAGTAAACAGTCGAGGAGTCGAAAGGGTAGGACAAGTCGACAATAGTCCCTGACGGAATGGGGATAGTTCGCCGTTGTGCGCCGGCGTTGGCTGCCACTCCGGTGAACAAAGCGAGGGAAAACAAAAGGGCTGGAACTTTCATCGGCGAATCCTCCCGTGGCGCGCTCTGCGACTCTTGGCGACCTTTGCGGTTCTCCGGTTGTGCCGCAAAGCCGCCAGGCATCGCCGAGGGGTTTCTTTGAATTGCAGCAGGCATGTTAGCCCAGAGTCAGTCTTAGTGAGAATCCGGATGGCAGCCGCCGGTCCGAAGGACCGATAATCAATAGCCACGCCCGGGCGGGGGAATCAAGGTCAATAAGGTTCGAGGCCCGGAGGGCCGAAACTAGTTGAGGTTGGGAAATAATTTATTCCGCACCTTCGGCGCTCGTCGTTTAAGGGATTCCTGATCCACGTCCACACGGACCGGGGTCCCCGGCGGGGCAGCTCCGCTGGGGTGGCAAACGCGGCTATTGAATGCCGGCCCTTCGGGCCAAATGCCGGTCGCCCACCAGTCGGCTGCCGCCGGAACTGCAGGCTTGCCCTCTCCTGTTTCGAATCCATCATCTTGCGGCTACAATCCATTCGCTCCTTAAAACTTTTCGCTTCGTTAGATCAACCCAATGATTGATTTCACTGTTCCACCAGAATTAGAAGCTGCGCGGCAGAGTGTAGCCGCCTTCATGGACCAGCATGTCTATCCAAACGAAAACAAGCTGGTCGAGGATGAGGGATTGCCGGCCGAACTTGAAAAGGAGTTGCACGCGAAAATTAAGGCGCTGGGCCTGTGGGCGCCACACCTGCCGCGCGAGTGGGGCGGGATGGGGATTGGGTTCATCGGCCAGGCGCTGGTCAACGAGATCATCGGCCGTTCTGTAATCGGCCCACGACTCTTCGGCAATGCTGCGCCGGATGCCGGCAACTCTGAGTTGTTGCTTATCGCAGCCACGCCGGAACAAAAGGAACAATATCTCCGTCCGCTGGCTGCCAGTGAAGTACGCTCGTGTTTTGCCATGACTGAGCCGGAAGTGGCGGGCTCTGATCCCACAGGGCTTCGCACCACCGCCGCGCGCGAAGGTGACGAGTGGGTTATTAATGGCCACAAGTGGTTTATCAGTGGAGCAATTGGCTCGGCGTTCG
This sequence comes from Pyrinomonadaceae bacterium, assembly GCA_035543975.1. Taxonomy (GTDB): domain Bacteria; phylum Acidobacteriota; class Blastocatellia; order Pyrinomonadales; family Pyrinomonadaceae; genus PSRF01. The sequence goes on along the minus strand of DATKIS010001144.1, from coordinate 1,143 downwards.
CCATTGTGATGGCTGTCACTGACACCAATGCCGATGCCCATGCGCGTGCGAGTATGATCCTCGTCCCGACTGACACGCCGGGATTCAATATTGTCCGAGCTGTTCCGGTGATGGGTTCGGGTGGCGTGGGTGGTCATTGCGAGATTCGCTTCGAAAACTGTCGCGTACCGGCCGGGAACCTGCTGGGCGAAGTTGGGCAGGGATTCAAGCTGGCCCAGGCTCGGCTCGGCCCGGGGAGGATTCAGCATTGCATGCGCTGGGTGGGGGCGGCGCAACGCAGTTTTGAGATGATGTGTACTTATGCTCTGGAGCGGACTTCGTTTGGCGAGCCGCTCGCCAAAAAACAAACCGTGCAAAACTGGATAGCCGACTCGGCTGCAGAGATCAGCGCCGCTCGATTGATGACCCTCAACGCCGCCTGGAAGTTGGATCGTGGCGATGACGCCCGAGTGGAAATTTCACTGATAAAGTTTTACGGCGCGCGCGTGATGCACGATGTGATCGACCGCGCGATTCAGGTGCATGGCGCCCTCGGCTATTCCAAAGATACGCCGCTGGAAATGTTCTATCGCGATGCGCGAGCGGCGAGGATTTACGACGGCCCGGACGAAGTCCACCGTCAGGTCGTGGCGCAACGAATCCTCAAGAGTTTCAAAGCCAAATCCTGAGCCGATCCACGAACTCACACGAAAAGACGCGGAGTCCGGGTTTCGTTAACGATGCTTGCCCAAGAATCCAAATGACCGCTGGTAACGACACGACAGCCGTTCGACACGGCGAAGAGATCGATTCAGCGGCCCTTGCTTCCTATTTGCGGGAGCAGATGCCGGAGGGTGATTCCGAGGTTGATCCGAATGCCACGGTTGAGATCAGGCAGTTTCCCGGTGGGCATTCGAATCTCACTTACCTGGTTCGTTACGGCTCTGAGGCGTTTGTTCTGCGACGTCCGCCAGTTGGCCCCGTCGCCCCAACCGCGCACGATATGCCCCGTGAGTACCGGTTGCTCTCCGTAATTCACACGCAGTTTCCCCTCGCTCCCAAGCCCATCCTGTTGTGCGAAGATTCATCAATCATCGGCGTGCCGTTTTATCTAATGGAACACCGCCGGGGAGCCATCATTCGCGGCCAGCTACCGCCCGAACT
>DATKIS010001143.1:0-2930 GCA_035543975.1 Pyrinomonadaceae bacterium | reverse complement strand
GGAACTGCGGCGACAGTATTTGCTTGGGTACTACCCCAGCCAATCCCCCGATATTGGTGACGTGAGGATTATTAAGGTCAAGGTGAGTCGGCCGCGGGTAGCGGTCAAAGCGCGCGCGTCGTATACGCATGGTCGGCAGTGAATGGAGTTTGGTTTCTGCGGACGAGAGCCGAAGAAGATTTTCCATTTGTCATTTGTCAGTTTTCATTTGTCATCGGTTCGGAGCCTACGGCGAAGACCCATTTAGATATTGACAACTCTTCCCCGCCCGGGTGGACAAGCCACTTCTAACGATGCGACGGACTGAACGCATAACGATTTGACGGAATTAACGGGTAATCACGCGACGGAAGTGAACGCGCCAATTCGCACCTAAGCAATCCTTAATGCGCCGAGAAGCAATCCTCGCCACTAGTGCTTTGGCGATGACAAATGAAAACTGTCAAATGACAAATGGAAAATCTTCTTCCCTCTCGTTTGACCAGTACACCTCGAAACTCTAGCGCTTCTCTTTCACGTCGTACGCGTAAATCGTGTCCTGGTCGCGCAGATAAAGCCGGCCGCCTGCAACCACGGGATGCGTCCAGGTCGGTAAGGAATCCTGCTGTATCTTGAAGCGTCCCTTCTCTCGATAGCCTGTCGGTGTCGCCTCAACCAGTCCAACTACTCCACCTTCGCTGAACGCGTAGAGATTTCCGTCCGCGAAAACCAGGGAGCCTTTCCCGACGCTGCGGTCTTTCCAGGCGACCTCTCCGGTGTCGAAACGCATTGCGGTCAGGATGCCACCTGAGAATCCGTAGAGGTGGTCGCCGATGAGGATCGAGCTGCTGTGATGATTGCGCATGTCCTTGGTGAAGTAGACTTCCTGGGCTTTGCCGTCGGCCTTGATCTCGACCAACCCTGCCCCAGTGCCGTAATCAGATGAGATAAAGACGCGGTTCCCGCGAATCACCGGGGTGGCAACGTTGGCGACGTCATTGGCGGGACGCGCATATTCCCACAATAGTTTTCCATCTTTCAGATCAAGACCAACCGCGCGCGTGTGCGTGAAGAAAACTACCTGAGTGGTGTTGCCGATCTGAAGGGGAACGCCTGATGAGTAGCCGGAACGATCGCTCTGGCTTTTCCAAACCAGCGAGCCGTCCTTCTTGTTGAGCGCGACGATCGAAGCGCCCGGGCCACCCGCGTTAACCAATACTTTCTCGCCAATGACGAGCGGAGACTCGCTGATTCCCCAGGTAATGTTTGAGCCGCCAAACTTCTGCAGCATGTTCATGGTCCAGTTGACCTTACCGCTACGCGCGTCGAGCGCTGAGAGGTCGCCATTGCCGCCCAGGGCGTAGACGGTACCGCCGTCTACTGTTGGCGTTCCGCGCGGGCCATCACCGCGGTCGTTGCGAAAGACACTGCCATGGGGGGTCGCCCAAGCCTCTTTGCCGGTAGCGACGTCAAAGGCAATAACGTACTCACGGTCGCCGCGGAGACCCATGGTAAATATTCGACCGCCCGCGATTGCCATCGTGGAGTATCCCCGTCCGGCCCCGGTGGTTTTCCAGACCAGCGACGGACCTTCGGCGGGCCACTGCTTCAGCAATCCCGTTTCCTTGGAGATGCCGTCACGGTTGGGTCCGCGCCACTGTGGCCAGTCAGCTGTCTGGGCTACAACGGTGACGGATACAAACAGAAACAGGACTGCGACGCCGGCGAGCGTCCTGGGGTTCATAGTCTTCATGCTCGAATCTCCTCTGGTTTACCTGCGGTCAATGTTTTTGGGGAGATATCAGAAAGGCATGGGGAAAAGGGGAACGGGTAAAGGGGAAGCGGGAAATGTCGAGCCAACTGCCCCTTCTGCTAACCCTTTCACCCTTCCTTTCACCCTTGCCCTTTCCCCCTTCCTTCTTCAGGCCTGGGGCTTGAAATACAGAACCATCCCAGCGCCGGCCGCGGCCAGCACGAAGCCCACATACAGCAAGGGATTGGGTGCGGTCTTTGGCGGATGTAGCCACATGGAAAAGAGCACGTTCACGAGCGGGGCGCCGGCGAAGACGAGAGGCATAACGTAAGTGGGCAGGCCTCCCGCTCTAAACGCGAAGATAATGCAAACCGCTCCGATGGCGCCGAGTGCTCCACCTAACGTGGCAGCCATCGACCCTTTCATGGTGAAACCCTGAAGCTCACCTTGCGCAGAAAGCCACGCGAGCGGCACCAACACGCCAATCAGGAAGTAAGCAACACCGACGCAAAGCAATGCCCGCATCGGACTACCAAGCGCAACCTGCCCCTTATGTAACGCCGGGCCATATAGCCCCCAGGCCAGCGCCGCGCCGAGTGCAAAAATTATCCAAAGCATATATGGGAGACCTCCAAAGATAGGTGAATGGTTAATGGTAAATGGTAAATGGTCGAGGCGGAATTCGATGATAACTTCGGTCCTTCCGGATTGGGTCTTAACCCTTCACCATTTAGGCGGTGACCCGTGAAATGACCCTTTACTCGGGCTAAACGTCCGCCATTTACCATTCACCATTTACCATTTACCTCAAAAAGAAACCCGCAGTCCCAACTGAATCTGTCTTGACGACGTCACGGTCGAGCGAATGCGTCCAAACGTTGACAGCGGGACTTCGTTATCAGCCGCACCGGCGAAGGCGGTCAAAGCCGGCGGCGCAAAGTTCGCCCGGTTGAAAAGGTTGAAAGCCTCTAAGCGTAGCTGGAGATTTCCTGCATCGCCCAGCCAACGCGTCAGTTTTGTGTTCTTGACTGCGGCCAGATCAAACGAGCGCAGATTTGGCCCGATAAACGCCCCACGTCCGGTAGTGCCTAGGGTGCCCGCTGCGGGCAACACGAACGCTGCCGGATTGAAATACTGATCGGGATTACCGGTGACCGCCGTCTGGTACGTGAAGCCCGAGGCGATGGAAGCACGGTCA
>DATKIS010001142.1:0-4453 GCA_035543975.1 Pyrinomonadaceae bacterium | reverse complement strand
GCCTGGGAAACTTTCTGACCACCATTATCCTGGCTCGGGCGGTGAGCCCGGAACAATACGGTATCTGGACCGTCATCTTCGGTTTGATTCTTTTTCTTAATGGATTGCACGCCTCGCTGGTGACCTACCCGCTGTCCGTGCGTTTGGCGTCGCGTGACGATGTGGATGGTAGTCAACTCGTTATTGCGTCGCTCGGGCTGACCGCGATTCTCGCAGTGCCCCAGGCGTTGATTCTCTTTGGTGCGTCCTTTTTGATCGGCGGCCCGGCCCTGGCTCTATGGGCTAGTTTAGGATTGCTGTTGTGGCAGCTTCAGGAAACCACCAGGCGCGCTTTGATGGCTCGCATGGCATTTCGCACGACGCTGTATACCGACGCGATCAGTTACCTGGGCCAAGCCGGCATTCTCTGGCTGTTGGCCCGCAACGGCAAGCTGTCGCCCGCAGAAGGGTTCGCTGTGATCGCTTTGACGTGTGGGGCGGCGGCGGTGGCGCAGGTGGTGGCCCTCCGAGTCAGAAGCACCGGCGCGATCAATATGCGCGACTGGGCGCGAAGTTGCTGGCAGACCGGATCCTGGGTGCTGGGATCAAACCTGGCCACGAACTTCAGCATTCAAGCAGTGCCATGGGCACTTTTCCTGTTTCGCGGACCAGCAGAAGCTGCGGGGTTCCAGGCGATTTCAAACCTTCTCGGGGTGTCGCATCCGATCATGCTTAGTTTGGGAAACATCCTGGTCCCCGCCGCGGCGAGGGCCCGGATCAAAGACGGGCTGGCTGGCGCGCGACGCGTGGCCCTGCGGTACGCCGCGCAAGGGGCCCTACTGTTGCTGCCGTTTGTCTTGGTGCTGTTGATCTTCCCCACCGCTTTGCTGCGACTTTTTTACGGCGCCAGTTCGCCGTACGTGGTGTTGGAGAGTTCGCTTAGGCTCCTCACCATCATCTACGCATTTCATTACGTGTCACTGAGCCTGAAGTTTTTGCTCAACGCACTGGAAAAAAACCGGCAGCAATTCGTGGTTGAGCTGTATGGCAGCTTGCTGCTGGCAGGGTTGGGAGTGCCGTTGGTGCTTTGGTTTGGGTTGCCGGGAGCGCTGATTGCGACCGGCGTGTGGATAGCCGCAAGGCTAACCGGTAACGGAATCATTCTGCGGCACGTGGAGAGTTAAGCAATACGAATCTGATCTCGGTGAATTCTAGCGAACGATCATTGTTGGAGCGAATTAGAAACGGTGACTGAATGAAAGTACTCCTTGTTGGTCATGCATGCGGGCCGGATCGCGGCTCGGAATCAGGCGTCACCTGGAACTTCGCGTGGCAGCTTTCCCAGGCTCACGAAGTTTGGGTCATGACCGATCCGCAATTCCGTGAGGACATCGAACGTCACCTTGAGCTCCACCCGAACCCTAATCTCAAGTTTGTTTGGGTAGGTCTCCCGCCGCGTTGGGATCCACGCCGCACTCCCGGCAGCGACAAGGGGATCAGGTTGCACTATCTCTTCTGGCAGCGGGCCGTCTTGCGTGAAGCGCGCCTGTTACACAGCCAACAGAATTTTGACGTGGTTCATCACCTGAGCTGGGGCACGATCAGCGCGCCACCTCTCCTCTGGCGCCTGCCGATCCCATTTGTTTGGGGCCCAATCGGCGGCGGCCAAACCACCCCCGCTGCTTTTCGCCGCTACTTTGGTTTCGCTTGGGGTACCGAAGTTCTGCGTACCTTGCGAGTGAAACTTGCGACCCATTTGCCGGGCTTGCGCCGGGCGGTGCGGAAGAGCGCGCTGATCCTTTCCACCAATCCGGAAACAACCAGGGCGCTAACGGCAGCCGGGGCCCGGCAAGTTCGGTTCTTTCCAAATGTCGGAGTGCCGGAGCAGCTAATGGGTCACACACCCGACCAGCATGCGTTTCCGCGCAAAGAGTTGGTCATCCTTTGGGTCGGCCGGATCATTCCGTTAAAAGGCCTGCCCCTGGCGCTCGAGGCTCTTTCGCAGATTGATCGAGCTTTGCCGTTGCGCCTGCGCATCCTGGGCGACGGGCCCCTCAAGGCCGATATGAAAGACTTGGCCCAGTCGCTGGGCGTTAGTGACCGCGTAGACTTTGTCGGCGCAGTCCCGTGGTCCCAGATGATGGCCCATTACCGGGACGCTGACATCTTCTTATTTACCAGCTTGCGCGACTCCTCCGGTGCGGTGATTACCGAGGCTTTGGCTTACCACCTGCCAATTCTGACGCTGAACCACCAGGGAGTGGGCGCAATTGTTCCACCCGAAGCCGGTATCAAGGTGGCGGTCACTAATCCTGAAGAAACCGTCCGCGCGCTGGCGGAAGGCTTGCGCCGGCTGGCCCAGTCGCCTCAGTTACGGGAACACATGGGCGAGGCGGCTTGGGTACACGCCCAAAGCATGGGCTGGCAGCAACACGTTGAGCAGATGAGCGAATGGTACGAGGAAGTGGTCGCGAATCATCGCAGCAACGGACACTATTCATATGCAGCACTCTAGCCAGATCAAACTGTCCGGGATGCTGGACACCATGCCCGCAGAAGGCCTGCTGCCTTTAGGCGCGGGTTGGCTCCTGGTTGCTTTGGGATTGATCGTGCTCTCAAGCTTTCCCCTGGTGCCGCCGGTTGATGTGCTCGATGGCGGGACGACCACCCGCGGCTTCATCGAATTTGGTCTCATCCTGGCCGGCCTGGCTCTGCTACTTATTTGTCTGAAAGCCCAGGGATCGTTTTCGTTCGACCTGAAGTCTCCCCCTTTCCTGATCGTCACCGTATTTACTGCGTGGAGTATTGTGTCCTCGATCTGGTCGCCCAATCCGGTGCTGACCATCGCCAAGAGCGCGGAGCTTTGGTGTATTGCGGTCGCCGCTTTGGTTTTTGTGACCCTGGCGGCGCGAGCGGGTTTCACCAATGGAAAACTTGAAACCATCCTGGGCCTGTCGATGGTGGCGGTGCTCTGCGGGTTGATAGTGGCGAACATTTACTATTGGGGAGTACCGCTGCCCACCACCGGTGACGCTGCGCTGCCACTCGAGTTGATGGATGAAGAGGCATCTCCGGAGAGGCCGCGTCTAATCCTGGCTTACCAGCACCCGTTGCTGACGGGAGATCTCCTGGCGCTTGCCGCAATCAGTTTGTTTGTATCCGGCCTCCGAAAAACATGGAAGGCGATTCTGATCACCGGAGTTGCCGTGCTGATGTGGTTGGCTGACGCGCGAGGTCCCACGGGCGGGATGATAGTGTCAATGGTGGCCCTCGCCTTTTTGAAACTGCGAAAGAATGACGTTCGGGCGATCGCGGTGATGCTGGCCATCTCGATCGCGCTGGCGGTGGCACTCTTTTTTCAGAACCACTTGCCGGCCGACATGAGCGCTCTGATGTCGGATGACGTACCGACGCTTAATTCCCGCACTGACCTGTGGGCCAAGGCTGTTTCGCATGTGCTCGACCAACCTTTGCTGGGGACTGGTTACTACGCTTCGCGTTATCTGCTGGTCAAGGATTTCCCCTGGGGCGGTCACGCGCATAACTCGTTTCTGGAAGTGCAGCTGACTACTGGTGTCATTGGCCTGCTGATGTTGTGCGCGTTTGTGGGCTATGTGTTCAAGGAGATCTTTACCACCCGGAACGCCTTGCTACTGGGCGTCACCCTCTATTGCCTAATCCAGGGCACGCTCAACCCGCTGCTTTTCTACCCGGGACTCGCAATGTTTGTGATCACGATTGCGGTGCTTAACGCCGGCTTGAGCAACGGAGACGTGAAGAGGGTAGAGAGCGATCGCGAAAGCAATTTCCATTCGGAGAGATGACCCTTTGGGAAGAGGTCATCCAGGACGGCAGACACGAGTAATTCGAAAAGAGTTGTGATGAAGTCAAACAAAAAGGTCAAGCTCCTCATAATCGGCCAAACGCCGCCGCCCTACCTGGGCCAGATGTTGTCCATCGAGAGCCTGGTCAATGCTCAGTATGGCGACATCCGCGTTTACCACACGCGCCTTAACTATTCGCAGACTACTGCGCAAATCGGAAAAGTAAGCATTCGCAAACTCTTTCACCTGCTGCGGGTGATCATCGAAAGTAGTTACAAAATACTGCGGCACCGAATTGATGTGATCTATTACCCGCCGGGCGCCGACACTGTGCCGATCTTGCGGGACATGGCGACGTTGCTCGTGCTCCGTCGCTTCAGACGAAAGTTGATTCTCGTTTTTCATGCCAGCGGACTGTGCGAGCGAGTTTCCTCGTGGGAGGGAATTCTGTTTTGGCTCTTCAAGAAGGCTTTCTTTTTTCCAACTGCGGCGATTCAAAAGTCCTCGCTTAATCCGCCGGATGGAGAGTTCATCGAAGCCCGGGCCATCTACACCGTGCCCAATGGCTGGCCGGATCAATTTGAAAGATTTCGCCGGCGCAAAGCCATCAATTTCGTACCGGTGATTCTCTTTGTCGGGCTCATCCGAGA
>DATKIS010001141.1:0-4052 GCA_035543975.1 Pyrinomonadaceae bacterium | reverse complement strand
CATCTTTGAGGCAATTGAGGGTTTGTTCTCCCTATTAGAACAGCGAAAGATCGAGTATTTGCTGGTTGGCGGGATTGTTCTCCTAAAGTACGTCGAAGGCCGGAACACTGATGACATCGATTTGATCATGGCGTTGAGTTCGCTCCGAAATCTGCCGGAGATCGACGTTACGAGCGAGGACGAGGACCTTGCCAGCGGCAAGTTAGGTAAGCTGAAGATTGACGTCTTATTGACGCGAAACAGATTATTCGACAACGTTCGGAGTCGGTATGCTACGACCTTCCAGTTCGGCGAGCGGGAGATTCCGTGTGCGACTGACGCGATTCCGCAATGGGCTCAACAGTTCGCCATCTAGCTGAGAACTTTGGCGTCGTCTGGGCGCGAACCGGACGAGCATGTGTTTCCGAGTTTCTTCAGTCCGCTGCGGACTCATCGAATTAGTTCGAGTTATTTCGGGCGGGTTCGTGGATCGTCTTATTCATGGTCGCCTCACTCACGAATTCATATGTAGCTATGTTACGTGCGACATATACCCCACATTTGACATATAGTGCCGACTGACATAAGGTGTGCGCGAACTGAGTCCGCTACTCGCTTTTCAGCTCCTCTGGAATTCCCCAGATCACCTGAGGTCAATAGCTCACACAATCCGGAGGTTCTCCCATGAAACACAAGCAATTGCTGCTCGTGCTGTTCGTCGTCTATGTCTTTGCCTGTGCGACCATAACTCCCGCCCAGGAGAGGATCTTGCCCGCTGTCTTAGCACCCTTCACCCTGTCGGCCGACACACCCGTCAAACTAAGATTGATGGAAACGATTACCTCAGCTTCGGCGAAACTGAACGACACCGTCCCATTCGAGGTCGTCGAAGATGTCAAAATCGGCGATGTAATTGTGATCGCGCGAGGTTCTCACGCTTCGGGTACTGTCATCGAAGCGCATTCCAAACGCAGCTTTGGACGGTCCGGCAAGCTCAACGTCAACATCGACAAAGCACAACTCGTCTCTGGCGAGAGCGTGGCTCTGCGTTCAACTAAGGGTGGCAGCGGCGGAAACCACGTCGCCGTAATGACCACGGCAGTTGTCGCCACCGCAATCGTATTCTTTCCAGCTGCGCCCCTCCTTTTCTTTATCAAAGGGAAGAACATCACTATTCCCAAAGGTACGGAAATTATTTCGTACATCTCCGGTCAAACACCCCTGGAGATAACGAAGTTTGCGAAGGCGACAACAGACAATCCTCAAACCCTTTCCGGACCTGCGGACTCTCAGACGAGCACTGCCACTAACAATGCGGCACTCTCGACCCTACTCGTGAAGTCAACTCCCGACGGAGCAGAGATCACAATTGACGGCAAGTATGTGGGCAGCACCCCGTCAACTCTGACCTTGGCTGCGGGAGAGCACACGGTTAAGGTCGAAAAGCAGGGATTCAAACTGTGGGAACGGCCCATGACAGTAAGTACCGGCGGCACGCTAACGGTAGATGCGACTCTGGAAAAGCTACCGCTGTAGAAGACAGCCGGCTCCTTCTGGTCTAACGAAATCCTTACCGTTGAGTAGAGATCCAGGAACCGAATTTGCTTTTCTGCGCGACTTCCCAGTCCGCACAGAGCGGACGAATGAAAATAGCCCACCGATTCATCGATGGGATTCGCAGGTCGATGTGAAGATGTAGTCCGTGCAGCGGACGGCTGAAGGCGGGTTCTAGATATCAAGCATTTCAGTCGTCCGCTTCACGGACTGCGATTTTGTAGTCCACCGAAATCGGTGGGCTATTATCATTCGTCCGCTGCGGACTGATCGAATTAGTCTTTCTGCAAGAACTGTCGCTTCAATCTCCACGCATCCTTCCGTGATTCAAAGCCAAGCGGCGCCGCTCAGGTTAATCGAAGCATCTTTCGTTCGCAGCGCGCTCGGCAATTATTTTGCCGAACTGTCCATGCTGGAAGTCTTGTATTTTACGACTTTGAACGTTCGGCGTCGGATCCTGGACTGTTAATTGAAAAGCATGGCAAGCTGCCACTAAGTCCACCCTTCCGGAAGGAAAGTGAAAGCCGCGTCGCGACGTGGCGATTACAAGTGACAGACCCATACGAGATGAAGTTCGCATCGAAGCCAATTTTTGAATCACAGGAACTTGCTCGCCGCTTCAACGAAGACGATGCGGTTTGGCAATGCTTCGAACAGAAGCGCAAATTGCGACTGCGGCTCAGGCCAAACTCATTGCTTTCGGAGGAACTCTCGGATGAACTCGACTGGTTGGAAGCACGACTAGAGTGTCGTGAAACGAGATGCGTTGGGAGTGAGCTTCCATGAAACGAGTCAAGCCGATCGAGTCTCTGATTTTGACAATTCGGGACCGGAAGGTTCTGATCGATGCCGACCTGGCAAACATTTACGGAGTGGAGACCCGAACCCTGAACCAAGCCGTGAAGCGCAACGTCGAACGATTTCCCGAAGACTTCATCTTTACGCTCAATAAGGCTGAGAAACTGGAGGTGGATCACAAATTGTGATCACCTTGCGCGACTCAAGTTCGCCAAGAGCCTACCATTTGCTTTTACTGAACATGGCGCAATGATGGCGGGGTCCCCACGCGGTCAGCCCGCGTGGGATGCTAGTGGCGGCTACGGTGCTCAACAGCAAACAGGCGGTGACGATGAGCATTTAGTGGTGCGGGCTTTCATCCAGATGCGCGAACAACTTGCCGCCAATAGTGAAATCCTGAAGCGCCTGGCCCAGATTGACCAGACGTTACTTCAGCCGGAACGCCGGCCTGAGAGATATTTACCGGAAATTGCGGGGCCGCTCCTGCAACCGGCGCCTCATCCGCCTCGCCGCCGCATAGGTTTCGCGCGCGAGGACGACAAAAGAATAATGCTCAGCCACGAACCAACACCAATCGGCACGAAAGTAGGTCGTGCTTCGACTCGCTTGTGTTTTCATTGAACCTATTACTTCTGCCGGAGGGAGCACTGTCTCATGGTGGGGAATATCATGCTCACTTGGAGAGCCCCAAGTCCTCAACAACCTTTTCCAAAGGAATTGCCGGCGCGTCATGTTCTTCTTTCTTCGCGGCCCGCAGTTCGGTAAGGTCCTCAGCATCGGCCAGCGCTTCCTCGATCGCCAGAAACTCTTCGTAGGGCAAAAGGACAAACTGCTTCTTGCCATCCTTCTCAATTATTTCCGGGTGCAGCTCCATCATGCGCGTTTCCCTCTCAAGAGTAAGCGTCCTTGCGATGTCTTACGCGATAGATTACCACTTTCGCGCCCTCCACTTCGAACAGAACTCGATATTTGCCTGCCCTAAGCCGGTACTCTGGTGTGAAGTTGGTTAGTCGTTTGACGTTTCCTGCGAGATCATTCTGTAGGGCCTCGACCTTTTCGATAATGCGTCGTGCCTCGCCGATATCAATCGCCTTGAGGTCCTTGAGCGCTCTTGGTTTGAACTCGATTTGATAGATCATTCTCCCTCGTCACCAACCACTCAGCAGACTACTGCAGCTTCGTCGCCTGCTCAATGGGACGTTATTACTGACCGGGCAAAGTTTTTAGCTGGATTTCTTGCATCTCCTCCTCGACTCCCCTTTTTCTTCATAGCCCGCGCCGCGCCGCGTCGCCATGCTAGAACTCTTGCATGAAGTAGGGCAGAATATGCCTTCCGCAGACGGCCGCCGCAGATAGGTTCCCAAGCTTGTTGCGCTTCAAACCACGGCCTTCGCAAGATTCCGGCTGAGTACAAGGATCGAATCAATAAATGGCCATCAAAAAATCTGATCTTTACTCCTCCCTGTGGGCTTCCTGCGACGAACTCCGCGGCGGCATGGATGCCAGCCAGTACAAGGACTACGTCCTCTTCATGCTGTTCATCAAATACATCTCTGACAAGTACGGCGATTCCGACGACTTCGCTCCGCCGGTAGTCATTCCGAAGGGAGCCAGCTTCAAGGACATGGTCGCGCTCAAGGGTAACAGCGACATCGGCAATCTAATTAACACGCAGGTCATCCAGCCCCTTATCGACGCGAACTCACGGCTTGCCCGCAGCG
>DATKIS010001140.1:0-6689 GCA_035543975.1 Pyrinomonadaceae bacterium | reverse complement strand
GCCGGCTTGCCATCTTTCATGAGGGTGACCACAACCCTGACCAATGGTTTGGCGTTATCCGCCCCCAGCGAAGCGTTGTAGAGTTTGAAAAAGATGATCAAGTTGTCTGAGGTCTGAAACTCACGACTCGGCGAAGGGCGAATCTGCACGTTACCCGTGGTTAGCACGTCGACAGCCCCTGACGCCGACTGCGGTAACGGCTCAGCGTGGCGACTCAACACAGCTTCGGTGGCTGAGAATTCCGAATCGGTGGCCGGCAACGTCAGGCTCTGTCTTTTGGCAGCCACTTTTCCAGAGAGCCGATCCTTGACGACCAGGTCAATGGTGTAGGCGCCCGCTTCCAGCTCCATGTCCTGTCGATAAAAGATCTTGTCGTTCAGGATTGATTGGTATTGACTGGCGGTCAATTCGACGGCGAAGTTTCCGCCCAGACGCGAAAGAACCTTGGCGTCGCCTTCAGCTCGCACCAATCCCAAAACATCGAGTTGCAAAAGTTGCTTATCTCCTTTCTTGCCGAACTCTACCGCCGCCGGAGGAATCTCGAAAGACAGGGGAACGATGTAGTAGCCCGGCTGGCCTCGAAACGAGTTTAGCTGCAATGAAAGAGGCAAGGTTGGATGGGCTGACGCACTTTCAAAGCTTGCCATCAGCTTCTGGTCGTCCGGAGACATCGGCACGACCTGGCTTGGTGGGATGGCGTAATAGCCTGGTCGGGCCATTACCTTCGCGTCGGGTCTGCGCACCTCGATCTTCAGTTTGCGAAAACTCCCGTCAAACTTTGGATCGGTGCTGCGATAAGCCAACGTGTAGCGTGAGCGAATCTCCTCATCAATACGATCCAGGCCGGCCGCAATGTCATTGGTATTCTTAATGAATTGTCCGCCCGTATCTCCTGAGATTCGATATAACAAATCTTGCTGCCGGTTAAGCCCTTCCTGGCGGGAGACGTCAAATACGCTCTCGCCCGCACCCGCTCTAATGCGACTCTCCTGACTGGTCGCCGCGGAAATTCCCAAGAGTGCGCCTCCCGGCACGAGCGCTCCAGACTGCGGCGTGCCGCCGGTCAACCCCCCTGAGTCAATAATATAAATGGAGACATTTGCGCGGTTGGCTATGTCAATCGTGCTCTGTACTTGCCAGTCAAGGCTTTGAGGCGCGACAAATCCCTGCGAGAACAACACCAGTGTTTTCTTTCCCGGGATGCTCCGCAACCCCTCGCAGATGGCGGCCAGTCCGGCGAGGACGGGTCGTGTCTGTTGAGAACTTAGCGCGGATCGCAACTGCACGTATTGTTCAAGCACGCGCCGTGAAATCATGGCCTGGGCAGCGGCGGATCCGCCGGCGGGAGTGGTTATTTCACCAGAAGGCGCGCCGGCTAACTGATCTCGAATTGAAGCCATGGACTCGTTGATGCTTCGCAGCTCGGAGGTCTTGGATCCCGTAGAGACACCATCAGCCCGCTCAACGGCCGAGACAAGTTTCGCCTTGTCCTGCGTGAAAGGCTGCAGCAATTGTAATCCGCCGGAGATCGCAAACAGGGCAACTGAGTCACTATCCGTTATGCGCTCCCGAATGTATTTCGTCATGCCGTCGCGCACGTGCTTCAAATTCGCACCTTCGGTACTTTGGGCGTCAAGCACGAGGGAGATGATGTTTCGAGGAAGGCTGTTTGGTTCCCGTGTGCCGGTTGTTACGGTATCGATTGCCGGTCGAGCCGGGTCTTTCCGGCCGGCGAGGGTGGAGTCAAAAAACTCGATGTTTTGCCGCACACCGTTTTCAGAGAGGACGAAGTCCTCAGCTTTGAGATCCGTGATGGCTTTGCCTTTCTTGTCCTTGACCATCACGTCAAGATTCACCAGGTTTGAGGTGACTCGAATTACGTCGTCGTCACCGCTCCCGGGGGGCTTCTTCTCTTGTGCTTGAACCGGGAGGGCGCCGAGAAAGACCGCAGACGCGAGGAGTAAGTTGAAACAAAGGCGGGTGCCGCGGTTTTTCGGAAAACAATTAACGTGATGCATTCTCAAGCCTATGGTTTGTCGCAAGCATGAGTCACTCCTGCGATTTGTTCTTAAGCCCGACGGCCCGGTATTCAATAGCCACGTCCGTGAGGACGTGAAACCAAACAGAATCTCATCAGGCCCAAGGGCCGACACTTCTCTTGCGACAAACTACTATTCCGCACCTGTGGCGCTCGGCGCTTGGAGAAATTTTTGTATCCACGCCCTTACGGACATGGCTATTTAATGCCGGCCTCGCAGGCCTAAAAATTCCGTCCTTCATTTCAATTCGAACTTGTCTTTCAGCCCGCCAATCGCAACCTCAAACTCGCCCGGCTCTATCACCGGTTTGTTATTAGCGCCGATGAATGACAGATCGTCCGGGTGCAGCTTGAAGGTCAGGGTGCGAGCCTGACCGGGCTCCAGGTAGATCTTCGCGAAACGTCTAAGCCGCTTTCCGGCAGGCGAGAGAGACGCTACCAGATCATTTACGTAGAGTTGGACCACTTCCTTGCCGGCCCGACGTCCGCTGTTGGTTACCGTAAGGCTGACCGAAAGATCGTCATTTCCGGTTATTGTCTTTTGACCGAGGCGTAGATCGCTATAGGCAAAGGTCGTATAGCTCAGGCCCTGACCGAATTCAAACTGGGGGTTGAAGGCCATATTACCAAAAGAGGTGGCTTCCGTTTCGAATGGTTTGTGATCGTAGGTTATCAATCCGTTCGGTGTGCGCGGGTAAGTGAAGGGAAGTTTGCCAGACGGATTTGTGTCGCCAAACAGCACGTCCGCAACCGCCTGTCCTCCTTCATTGCCTGGATTGTAAGCCATCAAAACCGCGCCGGCTTTATCAACAATGCGATTGATGATTCTGGGGCGTCCTTCAACCAGCACGAGCACCACCGGTTTGCCCGTGGCTTCAATCGCTTCGGCAAGTTTCAGCTGGGTCTCACCCAGAGTTAGATCAGTGATGTTGCCGGGAGTTTCGGTGTATGAGCCTTCGCCCAGGCAAAGCACGACCACGTCAGCAGCCTGAGCGGCGCGCACAGCGGCCGGGATATCAACTTCCACATCGATGTCCGTAGGCGTGCTGTTTGAGGGCGATCCTGGTGGACGCGTGATCTTCGTGCCGGGAACGTAGGTTACGTTTTCCGCGCCAAGCTTTGTTTCGATCGCGCGTCGAATCGTCGGACGATCCTTCGGATAGAGTGATTCTTCCGACCCTTGCCAGACATAGCTCCAGCCGTTATTAAGGGAAATCAACGAGTCGGCAGTCGGGCCAGTCACGAGCACCTTTCTGTCTTTCGCCAGTGGCAGCAGGTTATTCGAGTTTTTCAACAGCGTCATCGATTCACGCGCGGCCTGCAAACTGGCCTGTCTCGATTCGGGTAGTCCAAACTTTGCCTTGAGAGCGGCATCGGGTACCGGCTTCTCGAAGAGTCCCAGCTCAAACTTCACGCGCAGGATGCGGCGCACGGCTTCATCAATTCGCGACTGCGGCACCGCGCCTTCCTTCACCAGCGCAATCAGGTGATCGCTGAAGCTATAATCGAGCGGCACCATGCTCATGTCGTTGCCGGCCATCACGGCCATCCGCGTTGCGTCCTTCTCGTTGGCGGCTACGCGCCACATGGTTACCAGCTTCTTAATGTCTTCCCAGTCAGTAACGACAAAGCCCTTGAAGCCGAGTTCATTACGCAGGATTTCGGTTAGGATGTGATGGTTGACGTGTCCGGGAACGCCGTTGATTTCCGCGGAGTTGACCATGATGGTGCGTGCGCCGGCTTTGACGGCGGCCGCAAAAGTTGGCAGGAAATATTCGCGCAGGTAGTTTTCCGGAATCCACGCTGGAGTTCGGTCTCTGCCGGTCAGGGGAAAACTGTAGCCCATGTAATGTTTCAAGCTGGAGGCGACCCGATCCTGCGAGGCGACGTCAGAGCCTTCTAATCCGCGCACGAAGGCCACTCCCATTACTTTGGCGAGATAAGGATCTTCACCGAATGTCTCCCAGAAGCGTGGCCAGCGTGGGTCGCGTCCGATATCGAGTACAGGCGAAAAGCTCCATGGAATTCCAGCCGCGCGTGTCTCCATCGCTGCGACTTCCGAACCGCGTTTCATCAACTCCGGGTTCCAGGTTGCGGCCATGCCAATCTCCTGTGGAAAGAGCGTGGCTCCCTGCACATAGGTTGCTCCATGGATCGAGTCGATGCCGTAGATGACCGGAATGCCGAGACGAGTTTTCTTTGTTGCGGCTTCCTGAATCTGTCTGATGAGATCGTGCCATTTGTCAGGCGTTAGCGCTTGATCCGAGACGTTAAGAATTGACCCGACGCCGTATCGCACGATCGCTTTCTCGAGCTTCGCGGGATCAATCTGGATGTTCTGATCCTGCCCTTTGACAATCATGCCGAGGGTCAGTTGAGTCATCTGGCCTACCTTCTCCTCCAGCGTCATGCGCTTGAGCAGGGCCTCGATTTTTTGCGAGTTGTCTCGCTCAGGCCCGGCCGAGTTTATGGCAGTCTGATAAAAGGCGTCACTGTCATTGATATCTGCTGAAACAGGTCCGCGATCGTCCTGCAAACTACTCTTTGCGGCTGCCATTTTCATAGACCTTTGCTGCGCGCGGGTGCTGGATGTGTCGGCTTTTTGCGCAGGAAGACCAAAGCAGATTGAAAGCGTAACAACCGCCAAAGCAAGCGCTGTCTTTTTCATCGTCTTATTGTTTTCCTTCGGGAATGGATCAGCGGAGCAGGGCTATTCTCTCATTGCGACGGGATATTTAAGAAGCCGGAAATGGATAGAACATAAAGAGTCCAGGCATTAGCCTACTTCGTGCGCAACCGCAACCTGAAGGTTGTACTCTGAACACCTGTTTACCGCGCTCGCGTCTGCATTCGCTTACTGACTTCGCGCCAGGTAACGAGCTTGACGTTGTTCTCCTGAAGCAGCTTCCGAAAGGCTTGACTCGTGACAAACTCAAAATCGCGCTGTCGCCAGGCGGAACCCCAATCAGGATGATTAAACGCGACTCCTCTCATTTCTGCGTCGTCGTAGGCCAGGTGCACTATCATTTCCGTGATACCGGGCTGAAGCGTTTTGATCGCGTCAGCATAATACTTAGACCAGCCCTCAACAGTGACGTCGGGTCCAATGCTAATGACGCTGTTCATCACCACGTCGTCAGGACCGAGAAGCGAAGGCAGAAAGGGTGCTCTTGCAAACCATTCCTGCGAGACTCTAATCAGCAGCTTATTGTCCCGCGCCACCCGAAAGAGAGTTTCAAACAAGGCTTGAGTTTGGTAAAGCGTGCCCATGTGCGAGTCGAGGTGCGTAGGCTGAATACCGAGCGCTCGAGCCCGCGTAATTTGGGCCCGAATCTCGGCTTCTGCCTCTTTGGGATCAATGTGTGCGGCGGCTTCGCTTTCCGTCGGGTAGAGATAGCCGCTCGTATCGAAGAGCGAAGGCACGCGTTCCTTAGCCAGGACCGAACCCCAACGGTAAAGAACCCACTCGCTGGTGAGGGTCAGGTGCAAGCCGAGGTCCGCTTCTGGATGAGCTCGCGCGTAAGCAGCTATTTCGGGTACCCAGGAACAGGGCATCATGATGCTGGCTGAGCTAACTAGTCCACTCTCCAGTCCTTTGATCGAGGCTCTGTTGATAGAGTGGGCCATGCCCAGGTCGTCGGCGTGGACGATGAGCAGTTTCGCATCCGCTGGATAACCGAGTCGTTTCAGCAAGGTCTTCGTGGCCGCTGGTGACGCCGGGTGTGAGGTTTGGACCTGAGGAAGGGATGCTGTAGCCGTTGTTAAGAATACGCACACCAGAAGCGCGATTGAGGGTTTTCGATTCATTGTTCAGTTCTCACTTCCGAAAGCCGGTCTCGCATGGGGTTTCCAGGTCGGACCCCGTGCGGAGCCGACGTTCTTTGTTGATTTAAGATCCTTTGCGGAGTAGGAAATTGTATGATGCTGCCTTGTGATGATCAATCTTCTTTCGCGTGCAACTCGTGAATGGTCTGAAATCTGAGATCTGAAATCTGGAAGCTCAAAGCTGAGATCTGAGATCTGAGATCCGAAATCTCAAAGCTGAGATCTGAGAACCTTTGCTGCTAAACACTTTCGAGGAGAAAATCTAAAACGTGGACCACAAAACGTTGAATTACGCGCTCGGGCGGCGAGAACTGTTGAAAGGCGCCAGCCTGGGTATTCTAGGCCTTGGGCTTCATCAGCTTGCCTCGGATCAAGTTTCAGGCACCCCGAGCGCTGAGGACCTGCTGGTCTACGTTGGCACCTACACCAGCGGCAAGAGTGAAGGAATATATCTCTATCGCATGAATCGGTCTTCGGGCGAGTTGCAGCATGTCGCCACCACTAAAGGTGTAAAAGATCCGTCTTATCTCGCCCTCGGCCCGCGCCGCCGCTACTTGTACGCGGTCAACGAGGTTGAAGAGTTCGCCGGCAAGAAGAGCGGCGCCCTCAGCGCCTTCGCCGTTGATCGGCAGACGGGAGAGCTGCGGTTGCTGAATCAACAGCCATCGATGGGCGGCGCGCCGTGTTATGTGGTGGTGGACCAGACCGGCAGATTTGTTTTGGTGGCGAATTATACTGGAGGCAACGTTGCTGTTCTTGCATTGCGTAGGGACGGGAGTCTGGGCCAGGCAACGGACGTGAAGCAGGACTTGGGTTCGAGCGTGAA
>DATKIS010001139.1:0-2913 GCA_035543975.1 Pyrinomonadaceae bacterium | reverse complement strand
TTAGGTCCGGAACTCTAGCCTCTACCATCTAGAGCCCATGTCAGAATCTGTCCAGACCATTCCCCCATTCATTCAGCCAAGCGAGCGGCCGGCACGACGCCGGGCTGCTGCCCCCAGCGCTCGCGAGTGGATAAAACACTCAGGTTTGTTCCTGGCCACCTGGTTAACGACCACGTTCGCTGGAATTGTCATCGCTGCTCCGCCGGTAGAGCCACCGGAGCCGATTCTCTCGGGGATAATCAGCTACGTATTTTATGTCCCGGATTACTACATGCGCATTGTTGGCGCGCTGGTCTCGTTTGCAGTTACACATCCAGCTTTTCTCTTGCAGGGCCTCGCGTTTTCAGTCTCGCTGCTGACCATCCTGACAGCCCACGAGATGGGACATTACCTGGCCTGCCGTTATTACGGCGTTAACGCCACGTTGCCTTTCTTTATTCCGGCCCCACCACTTTTTCTGGCAGGAACCTTCGGCGCCTTCATCAAGATGAAATCGCCAATCCCCTCGCGACGAGCTCTCTTCGATATCGGCCTCGCCGGCCCACTGGCTGGCTTTGTGATGCTCTTGCCAATAGCTGTGGTGGGAATCCTGACCCTGCAAAGCGCGCCTTCCCCGGCAGGTCCCGACATCATCATTTTCAACGACCCGCTTCTATTTCAGATTATTGGCCGACTGACTGGGGCAAGTCTGGTTGATGCTGCGCCCAATCCCTATTACATGGCCGCCTGGATAGGACTGCTGGTCACCAGCCTGAATCTGATGCCGGTGGGCCAACTGGATGGAGGTCACGGAACTTTTGCGGCCTTCGGGCCGCGCACACACAAACTGCTGGGCCGGCTCGCCTTCATCACCATGGTCGCGATTGCCTTGCTGGGATATTTTTGGCACGGCAGCCCGAGCGGCTTTCTTTACACGATCCTATTGGGAATTATGTTGCGCGTTCGCCATCCTGCACCTGAACAGATGGAGCCACTCGGCGCCAAACGAATTATCGTGGGCATCATCACGCTGATCGTGTTTGCCCTCTCGTTCGTTCCGTTTCCACTCACACTGACGTAGGTAGCGAGGCCTATCGCTCTGACATAATCTCCGTCAACCTTGATCACATGCTCAAGAGGCGTACTGTGTGGAGGAGAGGTTCAGTTCATTTTGTCTATAGTCCTCATCACAAGGAGACATATGAGTAAGAAAGAAGCACAATCAACAGCCCTCGCCGACGTTGCGTTCTACTATCCTGGGCCGATGTGGCACTCGAGTGATGCACTCAAGAACCTTCTCCTATTCTTTGATGGGATAGCTCTGCTGGTTCCCGCCTACATGAGAAACAAACCCGAGGAACAGGATCCGGTGATGGTCGGGCCTTTAAGAAAAGCGGGGCTTCTTCATCTTCTTGAGCCCGAAACTCTGGTCGACAAGAGCGCTACGCAGGAGTTAGCAGGTGCTGTAAGCGACTTAATTAGTTCGGGAGCTTTTGACGGTTTGAAGAAAAAAGGTACAGTCTTCCATGAACTCTCCTATTCTCGGCTTGGTTTCTACGGGGACGCTGGACTTGCCGGCGTCATTCTAAAAGAGCTTAAGAAGCGCAAGCTCGCACGAAAGAGCAAGGATGGCGTGTCAATTCCCATGCATCCGGTTGTTCGCTCAACAATCCTAGTGCTGCTTGCTCAAATTCTACGACCGAAGGGCCCTGCTTTAGGATTCGAGCTTTCACCCGCAACTGACCGCCCGCAACTGGTGGACGCGCTCTCCCAGTTATTGCTGACTGCGTCTCCTGTATCGACTGGTCGCGTCGTAGGGTTCGATCTTGAGACGGTCGCTCCTGACTTAAGCGCCGTGCCTCTAGATGAGGTTCTCGATTTCCGAAAGTCTCACCTTAGAGAATTCCGAGAATACGCACGTAGCGTCCGCCAGTTTATTCGGGAGGTGGGTACGCTGCCGGCCCGCGAAAGGGAAAAGGCCTTCACAGATCGACAAGAACAGATTCGCGATCTCGCCAGCGACCTGAAGCGGACGGGTTGGGCAGCTTGGAAAAAACCAGCCTCATTCGCGCTAACGATTGCGGGAGCTGCATGGACTTTGAAGACCGGGAACCCTCTTGGCGCATTGCTTGCCGCGACCGGCGCCGCGGCTAGCGCCATCGGCGGGAAACGCAAAGAAGTGAACGCATACAGTTATCTGTTCCAAACGCGAAGTCAGTGGGGCTGAAGGAGCCGAAAAGAGCCACCTATGATGATGAAAGGTGGGCGACAGGAATTTTCTCGATTCTCTCGAAAGGTCTTGTTCCAGCAGCAATGTCATGAACGGCGTGAAGAATGTCGGCGCTGTAATACCTCGAGCCACAGGCGTCGCAGACTCCGATGACAACCTCTTCTAAAATGATGAACCCCTTTTTATGCTTAAACGCCTCCCGCTCGACCTTCTTGGGACGAACGGTTCCTTCGCAATACTCGCACCGATAACCGTACATTGAGTTGTTATTCGTTTTTGCTGACTTCATAGATGGTAATGATTAGATAACGTTCGGCGCCTTGAAAACGACCAACGACCCCCACCGGAGTCTCGCCATCGGTGGCCACTCCTTCTACCACGTACTTCGTTCCTCTGGGGTCGTCCTTTTCTGTTCGCATTAGTTGTCCGTTCATCAGAGCTTGTTCGACGTCCAGGATATCGAGATCGTCTTCGGCCATCTCTTCAGCGGCATGGACGGTCATATCATACGCTCTCAGTCGGATTCTTTCTCTGATTCGCTCTATGCTTCGGCGTGGCACAGCTTGAGTTTAACAGAGGCTGAGCGCTAATCCTCAGCCCGTGGCTGCCTCAGGCAATAGCCCCTTAATCTCACGCACAACTTTGGCGACTTCATCCTGGTCGGCAAGTGCAATCATGAAGAACTTGTAGCCTTCGTGGAAACA
>DATKIS010001138.1:0-2731 GCA_035543975.1 Pyrinomonadaceae bacterium | reverse complement strand
GTCGACGACGGCTACTTTTTCGAAGTGCAACAGCATCACGCGCCAAACATCTGCGTCGGCTTTGCCCGGCTCGATGGCCGCTCGGTTGGCATTGTGGCGAATCAGCCGGCCTTCCTGGCGGGCGTTCTCGATATCGACGCTTCCGTGAAGGCGGCGCGCTTCGTCCGGTTCTGCGACTGTTTCAACATTCCACTGATCACTTTTGAGGACGTACCCGGCTTTCTCCCGGGAGTTTCACAGGAGCACGGCGGCATAATCCGCCACGGCGCCAAGCTTCTCTATGCCTTTGCTGAAGCGACGGTGCCCAAGTTAACTGTGATAACTCGGAAGGCGTATGGCGGCGCTTATTGTGTGATGGCGTCGAAGCACATTCGCACTGACATTAATTTCGCGTGGCCGTCAGCGGAGATCGCCGTGATGGGCGCTGAAGGTGCGGTGGGCGTGTTGTATCGTCGGGAGATTAGCGAGGCCAGGGACAAGGAGGCGGCGAGGCATGCCCGCATCCTCGAGCTCGAAGATAAGTTTGCAAATCCTTATGTGGCCGCCGAGCGTGGCTTCATCGACGAAGTTATCGAACCTGCTCAAACCAGACCAAAACTCATCCGCGCGCTTTCACTCCTGGATACTAAGCGCGATACCAACCCGCCAAAGAAGCACGGCAATATTCCGTTGTGAACACTTTCGCCAAACCCTAACGATTTTATTTAGAGGTTACAAACTCTATCAGCCGTCTGCGAGGGTCGAAAGTGATCTTGAAGGGATAGAGGGCGTCCCGTCCGAGGATTACGGGCGCATCCGTGTCTACCTGCGAAAGGACATCAGTAGGAATACCGCGCAGGACGAGTTCACCAATACTAATCGTCGTGGGTGAGACGCGCCTCGAGAAGATTGTTCCGCCTCCGATGTCGCGGACGCTCTCGCGGTTTACGCGTCCATTGGGTCCGTTCGGTCGACCGATGATCACGGCGTTGCGCTCACTGACCGCCAAGCCGAAGCCTGACCCTGTATCCAATAACGCGAGGCGGCCATCGCCGAGCCTCACGAAGGGACGACTACTTCCAGCGACGCGCAGCCAGGGAACCACCGCCCCCTCGTCAGTTGATTGACGGGTCGAGCGATCAGTCGCCGGGTTCATGGCTTCAATTAGTTCATTCGAAATATCGATGGAGTAACCGAAAGGCGAGTAGGTGTCAGTCGGATCGAGGATACCGTCTATACCCGGAGCCAGCGCGGAAACGATTAGCGCGGACTTTTGAGAAGGTAAATTATTAGCCTGATCGCCCAGTGCCATGAGGCCGATGACAGCCTCGCGATTTGAGGTCACTCTGGCGGCGCTGAGTCCACCCACGATGGTTGGAGTAACCCTCCGGACTTGCAAACCAGCCGTGCTCGCAGCACGTTCAGTTATGACATTTAATCCGGCGCCGGTGTCGATGGCAAAAATGTAAGGCCCTTTCCCGTCCAGCCAGACTCTGATCAGAAGGCCAGTGTCTTTCTCCAAACGGAATCTCGCCGGTTGGGGCAATACAGTGACAATGGGGCCGCTATCGGCCAGCGGCTGGGCGAATGAATGGGCAGTTTCCGTTGTGGAAACTGCCCACACAATTGCTGCCACAGCGCTTAGAGTTAACAAGCGCCTTGCTCTCATGCCTTACACCTCACCCTGTTTCGCTCTAAACCGTGGTTAGTAGCGACTAGTAACGACGCGTACGGTTGCGGAGCTTGTAGGTGTACAGAGCCGAGCCACCGCCACCTGCCAGCGCGCCAATCGCAGCGCCCTTCTTCCCACCGATCAGTGCGCCGAGGGCTGCACCACCGCCGGCACCCATCGCGACAGTCAGCTTATCCCGATGCTTTGACCAGAAGCTGCGCTTTCGGGGCTGTTGATAGTCGTAATAGACGCGTCGCGTCGAAGTATTCCGCGCAACGCTGCGGCTCGTGTTTCGATAGACCGTTCGAGGTTGACTGTAAACAACCGAGCGCGAATTGGCCTGGCTGCCTTCGACGCCGGTTTCACACGCCTTAAAGCCATCGGCGAACCCGGTCTTGTATGCAGTCTGCTCTGCTGAAGTGCTGAATCCAGTTGGGCTGTACTGTTCACGACCAGCCACGTCAGCCTGGTATTGCGCATACTGAACGTTCGGGTTTCGTGTAGTTGCCAAGGTTGCGGGTTCGGTCTCGGCGGATACGTTGTTTGAATGCATTACAAACGCGCCAACCGAGCCTCCGATTAATGCGGCCACCAGGGCCACCGGCAGCAATTTATTAGTCATGATCATTTGTTTCTTCTCCCTTGCTAAAAACTTGTGCGGCTTGAGCACCTTGTTATTTAGCAAAGAGCGTTCCTGCATGCGCCGCAGTCTATGGCGACGTTGGGAGAGTGCGCCTAAACAGGCGAACCGACAAATTGCAAGATGTTCCGCATGAAATCCCAATGATATACGGGGCTTAAATGGAAGGGGGATACCCGATATGGAGTCTATGGCTACTCGATATCCAACGCGAAGAAGGTCAACTCCTCAAGAACGGCGGGCTGGCCCCCCGCCCTTGCGGTTCGAACAGCAACATGGACATCTACAAACAGCGCCCTCATCGGGTAGGAGGCGGAGTCACCTCCGCCGTCCTCCCACACCACCGTACGTACGGTTCCGTATACGGCGGTTCATAAAGCAAGCTGGAAGCGCCGTCGTTGTTCCAGCAATGACAAAAGACCACAGCGATCAAAGTAGGA
>DATKIS010001137.1:0-3710 GCA_035543975.1 Pyrinomonadaceae bacterium | reverse complement strand
GGGCCCAGGATGCACCGGGCGATCGGGCCTCAATCTCCAAGCCAACCTCCGTCCCGGTTTTCAGATTGAATCGTTTCGTAGCGAGCGGTTTGGGAGACGGTTCCAGCGCTGAAGCCACCACCACGTGTGCGGCTGATGACGAACAAACGAATGGCAGCAGCAGCAAGAAAAACAGGAAACCGTTTAACGTAGTTTTCATTTGGGCTTAACCAGGAATCAAAGTGAATCGGAAAGAGTGATTGTTGACGGTGGTTCAGAAAATTCGCAAAAAGTCGGCGCTCAAAGTACGGTAATTAATTACTGAATTCAAGTATCCGCTTGCGCAAGCAACTGTCCTTCGGAGAATTTGGTCTCTCAGATTTGCTGCGAGTAAGAGAATACTAATTGAAAGGTAAAATCTTCTTCCGCCATCACGTAGATGTGATATTATCCGCCGCAAATCTAAGTAGGCTCCCAGTTTTCAGCAGCGCCCGAAAATATCCTGGGAATTCTTCTCAGGGTCGATTCTTAAGTTAGTCAACATTGGATTCGGTAGTGGTCCGGCTCGAGAGTTTTCCGCCGTTTCGACCGATTCGCCCCTGGTGCAGAGCGCAAGCCGAGCATATGAGAGAGTCCTTCAGCCAAGTCCATTCAGAAAATGTTCGATCGCTAATCATTTGTAGACGGGCTAGCCCGCCGCTAGTCGCCTGAGGTTCATGTTTATTGAGCGAGCAACTGCTCAGGCAAAGCGCACGTCATCAAGCCACAAGGAGAAAACGATGAAAACCCCATTCATGATTTTGTGCCTGATTGTTTTAGGCCTGGGCCTGGCCATCCCATCGTCGGCCCAGGTCAATACGGCCAGCCTCAACGGCCAGTTAACAGACCCAACTGGAGCCAGCGTCCCGAATGCTT
This sequence comes from Pyrinomonadaceae bacterium, assembly GCA_035543975.1. GTDB lineage: Bacteria > Acidobacteriota > Blastocatellia > Pyrinomonadales > Pyrinomonadaceae > PSRF01. Next base: position 2,816 of record DATKIS010001137.1, on the reverse strand, counting down.
CGGTCACGGTGAAGAACAAAGCGACCACGGTCGAAAGCTCAGTGATGTCAGATTCTTCAGGCTACTACAACTTTGCCAGCTTGCCCGTAGGCGTTTACTCCCTGCAGGTTGAACTGCAGGGTTTCAAGAAAGCGATCCGGGAAACCGTAAATCTGGAAGTAGGTCAAAAGGCTCGCATTGATCTCTCTCTGGAGGTTGGCGCCCTAAGTGAAACGGTAGTGGTGGGCTCAGCGCCCCAACTGCTGACGACTCAAGAAGCCACGACTGGCGGCGTGATCGAAAGTCGGATGGTCAATCAATTACCACTCAGCGGACGCAACTGGGACGACCTCGTCAGCTTAGTGCCGGGCGTTCAGGCTGATCGCTACACCGAAGAAGGCGGCGGCACTGCCAATGGCCGCACCGGTGGCGCCAACGTGCATGGGGTCCGTTCGCTACAGAACAATTATGTACTCGATGGGGTGGACAATAATTCGATCTCTGAGAATGTGCAGGAGCTTACCACTCAGGTCGCCCGTCCCTCGGTTGACTCAATTCAGGAATTCAAGGTCAGCACCAATCCTTACTCTGCGGAAAACGGTCGCAGTCCCGGCGCCTTGATCAGTGTGACCACGAAGAGTGGTGGCAACGAATTTCATGGCACGCTCTATGAATTCCATCGCAATCGTGTTTTTGACGCCAACAACTTTTTCAACAACCGCGCCGGCGTGAAGAAGCCGCAGAACATTCAAAACCAGTTTGGTGGAAACTTCGGCGGTCCAATCACGTTGCCGCGCTTCGGCGAAGGTGGGCCGTCAACCTGGAGTAAAAAGAACTCGCTCTTCTTCTTCTTTAACTACGAAGGGACCCGCATTCGCAAAGGCGTGACGCGGTTGGGCAACGTGCCGCTGGCAAACGAGAGGATCGGGGACTTTTCCGCGGCTGCAGGTGCCGCCAACCGCATTTCCGGTGGCTATGCGAGAATTTTTGATCGGGTCGGCGACTGCCGCGCCAAAGCGCCCGCCGCATTTAACGCGGATGGATCATTCGTAAATAATCAGATTCCCGCCATCTGCCTGGATCCGGTCGCCCTCAGAGTGCTCGGCTTAGTGCCCGGGTCTAATACGACTCCTGGCTCGGGAGCGCTCAATTTGAGCAATTACATTCGCAACCCGGGAATCACTGACGACACCGACAGCTACACGGGCCGCGTCGACTGGCAGATGGACGCGAATAACAGTTTCTTCGTTCGTTACACTAATTCAGATCGTTTCCGCTACATCCCCGGTATCTTTGGTGGCATCGTTGACGGGACCGGCTCTTCGGCAAATGGACGGCTCTTCATGAAGGGGCAGTCTGCGGCGATTGGTTGGACCCGCACGATCAACTCACGCATGATCAATGAGTTTCGCCTCGGCTGGGGCCGCAACAATTCGATCGCAACTCAAGACCCATATGGTTTGAACACGCTCGCCGAACTTGGTTTCAAAGGCGTGGCGGATTCTCCTCTGTACAGTGGCGGCATCCCGGGCATAACCATTTCGGCCCGTGGTGGCACAACCCAACCCGGCGGCCAGTCCGGATTTGACCGGCTTGGTTCCCCGGATTTCCTGCCCAAGTCGCAACGCACAAATCAATTTCAGTGGAGCGATACGATAAGTCTGGCCTATGGCGCCCACTCCATGAAATTTGGCGGCGACTTCCGCGGGCCAATGAGGAATATCTATCTCGACGTTCCGGCTTTGCGCGGCTCATTTAACTTCGACGGAAATCGCACCAGCAATCCCACTCCACCTGCCGGCGCGCCTGTCACTGGCATCGGCATGGCCGATTTTCTGCTGGGCTATCCTTCGGGAGCGCAGCTTACAAACCTGGCCGTGGTCGACCAGCGGCTGATGATGTATTCGGCGTTTTACCAGGACGATTGGAAGATCAGCCAGAAGTTAACCCTGAACCTGGGAATCCGCTACGACTACGCGACCTGGCCGTATGAAGGCTATGACCGCATGACGAACTTTGATCCGATAACCGGGATAAAGTTCACTCCAGCGAATTCGCCGGTTGGCAAGAGTCTCGTCAAACCCGATAAGAACAATTTCGCTCCGCGTGTGGGGTTGGCTTACCAACTCACACCCGACACCGTAGTCCGCGCAGGCTATGGCCGGTTCTTTATGTTGTTTGAACGCGCCGGCAGTGAGGATCAGTTGGCATTGAACCTTCCGTTCCTCGTCAACAATGTCGTCTCGGCGGCTAACGCTAATTCGACGGCGAACAACATGCGTCTTCAGAACGGCTTTAATCTGTCGTTGAGTCCGAGCGCAGTTAATGTCACTACGGTTCGTTTACGCGCGGTTAATCCGGAATCGGTTGATCCCAGTGTGGACCAATGGAACCTGGGCGTTCAGCGTTTGCTGCCTGGTAATCTGGTGGCTACGCTTGATTACGTCGGAACGAAAGGATCGCACCTTTCAACTCTGCGTAGTTTGAACCAGCCTTTCCTCAACGCCAATGGCACCATCATGAACAGCGGCGGCGCTCCGGTATTACCTTATCCGCTGCTGGGCCCGGTCGAATATCGCGACAACGGTGGCGACTCGGCCTATCACGGTGGCGAGTTGACGGTGGAGAAGCGGTTTAGCCAGGGGTTCTCTTTCCGGACCGCCTACACCTTCTCGAAATCCATTGACGAGTCGCAGGAGCACCTTGCTTCGGGAGGCACCGGTAGTTTCACGCAGAACAACCGTGACTTGCACGAGCGGCGCGGGCCGAGCGACTTCGATGTCCGTCACCGTTTTGTGGCCAGCTATATCTACGAACTGCCCTTCGGCAAAGGACGC
>DATKIS010001136.1:0-2736 GCA_035543975.1 Pyrinomonadaceae bacterium | reverse complement strand
TGTCGGAATGGGTAGGGAAGAAAGAGCGCTCCATGGAACAGCTTGGGCTCAGCGATGCTCTGGCGGTCGGGGTGTCGCAGGTGCTGGCGCTGATACCGGGTTCGAGCCGGTCCGGCTCGACCATAATGGGCGGCTTGTTTGTCGGGCTGACACGCGAAACGGCCGCCAGGTTCTCATTCTTGTTGTCCATCCCGGCGATTGCTGCCAGTGGACTCCTCGAACTTAAAGAAGCGATCCACAAACTTCCGGAAGGTTCTTACCTGCCCTTGATTGTGGCGACAGTGGTTTCCGGCGTCATCGGATATGTCTCGATCTGGTTTCTGCTCCGTTTTCTGCGAACCCACTCGACGGGAGTGTTCATCGTCTATCGAATAATCGTCGGTGGGGCGATTCTTTGTGCCTTGATGGGCGGGTACATTTCCGCCAGCGTCGGCTGACGTTTGGTTGGCTGATGCAGTTTGATAGTTAAGCTGAATTCAAATACAGAACCCCGGCGCGGTAGCGCGGGATCCTTGAGTCAAATTAGCTAGCGGTTCGCAATCACAATCTTCCGGGTACCACGCCCGTGCGGGCTGGCCGCGCGGGGACCCCGGCGAGGGTTCTGTAATGGGGTGGATGGTTCAAAACTACATCAGTGCCCCATAATCAAAACGTTTACAAAAACCTGCCCGGTTCATGTAAACTGACTTTGCCCCTCTCCTCCCGACGACCCGAAGCTAGGGTTAATCCAATTAATATAAAAGGGCGGTAAAGTTTAATGGCTGAAAACGACTCCCGAGGCGCGACTGTGCCCTCGCAACGGCCTCGAAGTCCGCGAGTCCCTGTGGAATTTGCGTTGGAAGTGGAAGGGCGGACTCCGGCTGGCGATCCTTTTAATCTGCAAGCCAAAGCTGTGAAAATTAGCCGGAGTGGGGCCACGATCATCCTCGATGCGGAAGTGTCGGTGGGATCCATCGTCAAACTAACGCCTCCGTTTGGCCGCGAGCTGGATGCGGAAATTAACGGAGTTTGGACTGACCAAATTGACGGGCGACGGCGAATTGGGGTTAAGTTACTCGACGAAGACGGCTGGTTTGCAGAGTGATTTTTGCTGTTTTCCTCTTATGGCTGCTGCGTTTCCCGACTTGCTGATTCCCCCCGGAAGCTTGATCATCCTCACATGAAACTCAAACGTTGGATCGTGCGGGAGCAGGACCCTCAGCGTGTTGCCTTGCTCGCCGGCGTGCTCAATGTTTCGCAGACGGTAGCTGCGCTGCTGATTTCCCGTGGCTGCGCTGACGAAGCTTCCGCGACCAGTTTTCTTAAGCCTTCATCCGACCAGCTTCACGATCCTTATCTCATGCTGGGCATGAGCGAGGCCGTACCTCGCCTTTTGCGGGCCATCGATAACTCAGAGCCGATACTCGTTTACGGTGACTACGATGTGGATGGCACTACCGGCACGGCTTTGCTGTTGCGCGCGCTGAATCTCCTGGGGGCCAAAACCGGATTTCACGTTCCCCATCGCTTTACTGAGGGTTACGGCATTCAGCAGGCAGCGCTGGAAAAGGCCGTAACCGAAGGGTTCAAACTCGCCATCAGCGTCGATTGTGGGATTCGCGCGCACGAACCTCTCTACTGGGCCCGCGATAACGGATTGGACGTGATCATTACGGACCACCATCTTCCGGATGAAGGTGAAGGAGTCCCACCCGCCTTTGCCGTTCTGAACCCAAACCAGAAAGGCTGCCGGTATCCCGATAAGAACCTGGCAGGCGTGGGGGTCGCCTTCAAGCTGGTCCACGCGCTGTTTCGCGAGCGCGGACGGGAAGCGCAAGTTAACGCCTTTTTGAAGATTGTAGCCATTGGGACAGTGGCTGATGTTGCCAGGTTAACCGGGGAGAATCGAACCATCGTGGCGTTGGGTCTGAAGGATCTGGCCAAGGCTACCAATCCGGGTTTGCGTGCTCTGATGGAAGTGGCGGGTTGCGGCGACGGTGCGAGCATGACTGCTTATGACATTGGATTCCGCATCGGGCCCAGAATCAACGCAGCCGGAAGAATGGATGCCGCCCGGGCCGTGGTGGAACTTTTCAGCACCAGAGACATTTCGGAAGCGCAACGTTTGGCTAAACACCTCGACACACGTAACCAGGAACGGAAGGAAGTTCAGCGGCAAATAGTCGAGCTGGCCATCACCGAACTGGAGAGTGTCGACCGGGATGCCGCCAATTCGTATGTCGCCGTGATTGCCGGAGAAGGTTGGCACCGGGGCGTCATTGGGATAGCGGCGTCCAAGATTGCGGAACGCATCAATCGCCCATGTGTGGTGCTTTCGATCGATAACGGAGTGGCGCACGGGTCCGGGCGAAGTATCGAACCGTATCACTTGCTCGATGGGCTAACGACGTGCGCGGACCTGTTTGAGAAGTTTGGGGGCCACTCCCATGCAGCTGGGCTTACCATCCGACCGGATCGCATTGACGAGTTTCGCCGCCGACTGAATCAGCATGCTGCTTCCTGCCTAACCGAGGAGGACCTGCAACCTTGCGTTCAAATTGATGCTGAATTGCCGGCAGAAGATATCTCCTTTGAACTTGTAGCCGAGCTGGAAAAGCTGGAGCCTTTTGGAGCCGGGAATCCCCGTCCAACCTTTTGAGCCCGCAACTTGTGCATCCTCAAAGAACCGCGTCTAATTGGAGGACGGCACCTGAAGCTGTGTGTTGCGGGCCCGTCTGGGCGTCCGCTGGAGACAAT
>DATKIS010001135.1:0-8336 GCA_035543975.1 Pyrinomonadaceae bacterium | reverse complement strand
ATTTGATTAACAGGAAGAATGCTAGGTCCGCCGCGCGAATCAGGAATCTTTGCTTCGCTGGGTAGGAAGATAGATCGGCAAACCTATAAGCCCGCGCCACCGTTTCCTCGGCAGGACGAGCTATTTTGAAATCTTGTTTGGCGGAAGCCGACATTGATGCTGATGGGTTGACGTTGAGTCGAGTCTCGCTTCAGTCCGCGATGCGGACGAGTGAAAGTAGCCCAGCACTTCAGTGCTGGGTAGTCGGTCCCGGCGAGGCCGGAATCCGTGAAACGGACGACTGATAAATTCCGGACAATCCAGAGGATTTGCAATTCAGCCGTCCGTTTCACGGACTAGAGTTCTCATCTCTACGTGATCCACCGATGAATCGGTGGGCTATTTTTATTCGTCGGCTTCGCCGACGCTTCGGGCGAAACCCCTTGTGCATTCTGCTCACTGCCCACTGCCTAACGGTATAAATCCGGTTCCCCCGGTGGCCTCGTCTTCCAGCGTTTGTGAATCCAGAGCCACTGGTCGGGGTAAAGGCGGATCATACGTTCCATGGCGGCGGCAAAGCGAGCCGTGTTGACTTCGATGTCCTTATCCTGGTCTCCGGTTCGAATTAACTCGACCGCCTCATCGCCATGGAAGAAATAGCGTTTGCGTTTCTTGTCCCAAACGGCGCAGGTTGGAATCACGACCGCGTCCGTTTTGAGCGCCAGGGTGGCAATTCCCGCAGTGGTGCAAGCCATCTTTCCAAAGAAGGGCACGAAAACCCCTTCGAAAAGATTCGTGTTTAAATCTGAAAGAATGCCGAGCGTTCCGCCCTGGCGTAGCACGCGGAGCGACTGACGGGCGGCGTTCTTTTTGTCGATCGCCTTATTGCCAAATCTCGTCCGCACCCGCTCGACCATATCTTCCACCCGTTCGTTATCCAAAGGCCGAACCAGAAAACTGATGGGATACTCCAGCGCCGACCACCCGAAGCTAAGGAGTTCCCACGCTCCCAGGTGTCCGGTCAGGAAGATCACTCCCCGCTTGTTCTTTTCTGCGTCTCTAAGGTGGGTCAGGCCAACCTGATCGTATTCAATCATTCCCCGTAAACGTTCAGGAGACATACGAGGAAACTGGCTAAACTCAGCCAGCAACCGGCCCAAACTGTCAAAGCACCCACTCAGTAACCGTCGTCTTTCCCGAGCACTCATCTCAGGAAATGCGATTTCCAGGTTGCGCTCACCGGTCCGGCGCAGGTCCAGCGGTAGCCAAAAAGCGATTCGTCCCATGGCCCGGCCAAGACCAATGGCGATTGGCCGCGGCATCAACCCAAAAAGCCCGAGGATCGAACGCGCCAGTAAATATTCGAGGTTAGATTGCTTTTCCCGCCGAGCCATTAGGGTTCACCAAAGAGCGCGTAGTGTAGCGCAAAGAAGATGAGAGCTGCGAACGGTGGCTCATGCAGGAGTGTCCTAACTGAGGAGCCAGGTGGCGCAAACCAGTGACGACCGTAGACCTGGTGTATTAGACTCTCGCTGCCTCAAAGTGGAATTTGACTTGAATGCTGGCTAAGGCCGCCACAGTCAGTGTGATATATTTCGAACGTCTGGGCCGAGAATATCGTACATAGCTCTAGAAACGCTTCCTAACAATGGGTTGAGAGCAATTCCTTCTCTCCTCGATTTTCACCAGCAGATTGGAGTGGGATGCAGAAACGAAGGATTCTCATCGTCGATAATAACGATGAGCTGCGTGCCATACTCGAAGAAGCACTCGGCGGCCTGGGCCACGAAGCTATTGTAACCGGTGACCGAGACGAAGCCCTCAACCGCGACGACCTCGATGAGTTTGATCTAATTATCAGCGACCTTACCGAAGAAGCCCCAGCCCCAACTGAATCAGTTTCGCCAAATGGCCAGTCGGCCGCTCAGCCTCATCGCCGTCATCTGTTGACGCCGGTGTTTTCTAATGCGACCGAGCCAGTCATAGTCAAAGCCTTTAAGATGGTGGCGGCAAACTACCTGCGAAATCCCTACAACAAGGACGAACTCCGTGAAATAGTGGAGCAGACGCTTTCGTATAAACTCCGCTATGTGGATGACCCAAGTTTGCTCGCTCACACTCACGAGAAGATTGAATTCGAACTGCCAAGCGACCTCACCTTAATGAACGGAGTGTTGCAGTATCTCCTTGAGCGCGTCGCCAAACTGGGACTGATCGCTCAGGAAGGGTCCAATCTGTTTGTCGCGCTTGATGAAGCCTTCGTTAATGCCGTCAAACATGGAAACAAGAATGACCCCAGCAAGCTGGTAAGACTTGGCGCCGAACTTTCGCCCAGCGAAGCCTGCTTTACCATCGAAGACGAAGGCGAAGGATTCGATGTTGCTACCATCCCTGACCCCAGGGATCCGGCTAACCTGTTCAAGTCTTCCGGCCGCGGTGTCTTGCTCATCTACAACATCATGGACGAAGTTGAGTACAATGCGCAGGGTAATCGCGTAAAGATGGTCAAGAGACCGGAACGTTCGGTCGAGACTGAACTCGTTGAATCAGGCACACCTACCGACAAACACGCCCGTTGATAATTTGTTGAGTCGCCCATCAAATCCGACGGCGATCCGGCCCGCCTCCTTTCATACTTCCCATGCTGACGAGCCGCCCTCTTTCTGGCGGGCTTGGCTGTGGTGGCTGGTTCCCGCGCTAATTGGCCTCGCGTTAGTCCTCTGGTTTGTCGATCCTTTTATCGGGGATTGGGATGGGTTGGACTACACCATGCTGTCACTAGCCGGGTATCCATCCTCGATGGCGCTGGGCCGCAATCTTTTCATCTTCGGGAATTATGCGCTTTACGAGACGGTCCACCGGCTGTTCGGCGTTCAACCTGAAAGCGCCTATCTGGTCTTTAAGTATGCCGTGGTAGCGCAATCGCCGTTGGCGCTAATTGCTGGTTGGGTCCTGGCCCGCGACTTCACTCGCTCGGTTTACTCGGCCACCCTCGCCGCACTCTTCATCGCGTTGTCACCCGTGTTTGTGCTCTATGGCGGACAGGTGATGACCGATGTGCCGTCGGTTCTCCTGCTGTCGGTTGCCTTAATCATTCACTATCGAGGGCTCCAGCAAGAACGAATTTGGATGGTCATGCTGGGCGCGGCGCTGCTGGGGTTGGGGATGAACCTCCGCGAGACGATAGGTTTCTATGGCCCATGGCTGGTCATTGCCCCTTTTGTTTGCGGTTGGAAACTCGGTCGCCGGCAGATTGTCCTGGTCGCTCTTTCGTGTTTTCTGTTCTTCGTCTGCGCCTTCAGCTGGTTTGGATTTTGGTTCATCACAGACTCACACTACCGCTGGATTTGGTTTGGCTGGCGGGAATCAATGCGGCAGGAAACCGCGCGCCATCCGATAACGCTGCGCAATCTTTGGCCCTACCTCGCATATTTCTTTATCAGTGCGCCCTTGGTTTTGCTGTCGCTGCCCCTGGCGATGAGGAGTGAGTGGCGGCTGCGTCGACTTTCCCCGACGCTGTTACTCGCTGGCACCGGTCTATTTGCCAATCTGCTCCTATTTCTCAACTACAGCACTGCCATCAACTGGCGCTACTTTCTGACGGGCTTGCCGGCGATGGCGCCCTTGTGCGCCGACTTCCTAATTCGAACGCTGAACTGGCGAGTCAAAAACATCCGCATCGCATTCGGTGTCTGGGCCACGTTGGTACTGGGATTCGCCATCGTGTTCGGTCTGGTGGTTAGACCTGCCAGCAGACAGTTCATCGAACGACGGGCCATGAGCAAGGAATATGGCCAGCGGCTGAAAACACTGCCTCGCGACGCCGTCATGCTCTCCGGATCGCAAACGATTGCGGTTACCTATTGGAAGGCAATTGGGGCGGGCAACTGGAAAACGATTGGCACGGGGGGCGGTTGGCCCGGCGACAATTTAGTGCCGCTCATTGAAGAACACCTTAATGGGGGCCGGCGAGTTTTCCTGGACGCTGACCCACGCTGGTGGCTGCCGTGTGGCTGGCAACGCGATGAAATCGTGCCGATTGTGAATCTCCAGAAACGGTTCCGCTTTCGCCGGGCGACGGAGACGATCTATGAACTGAGACCCGTGGACGATGCGAGCGCTACCGATTCTCCCCATCTCGAAAGCCTCCTGCCGGAAAATAGACCAGAGGACATGAAGAAGTGTCCTCATTTACAGGGATAGGGGGAAGAAAGTGATGAGTGATGAGTGATGAGTAATGAGTAAGAACAAGTGCTGACCACGCCTCAGTACTCAGGACTCAGCACTCAGCACTCAGGACTGGTTCTCACTCATTACTCATCACTCATAACTCATCACTGATTTCAACATGCCTTTCGAAATCTTTCTTGCCCTTCGTTACCTGCGGTCTCGCCAAAAACGTCACCTGGCGAGGGCGACCGCACTGTTCGCTGTCTGTGGAATCGCCGTCGGAGTTGCAGCGCTGATTGTGGCTCTGGCTTTGGCCAATGGTTTTCGAGATGAGATGCGCGACAAAATACTGGAGGGTTCGGCGCATCTGACGGTGATGCGGAGCGACGGTCAGGCGCTGGCGAACTACAAAGAACTGGCGGCGCAAATTGCCAAACTTGATGGGGTGAGATTGGCAACCGGAACCACTTACGACGGCGCAGTTGTTATCGGACCGAAGGGATCGGCTTACGCCGTGCTGCGTGGTCTGGATGGAGGGTCTCCCCAATTGATTGGAGACGTCGGTCGCACCGTAATCTCCGGTTCCCTTGCACCCTTGTTTGAAACGACCGACCAGGGTCTGCCAAAAATAGTCGTCGGCGCTGATCTGGCGAATCGAATCGGCCTCCAGGTTGGTGACTCCGCTGAGATCATCTCTGCGAGTCCGGGTCTTTCATCGAGCTCGGGCCGGCGACATATTCGGATTGCAGGAGTCTTTCGTTCAGGTTTGTTTGAATACGACTCAACCTGGATCTACCTGCCCCTGGAGACCGCAGCATCCTTTGCAGGTGGCACCCATGCAGCCACGGTCATCAGCGTCCAGGTAACGAACATCTACGCCGCTAAAGAAACCGCAGGGAAGATCCGGGACGTAATAGGCGGCGGCTACACAATCGTTGATTGGCAGGAAGCCAATCGGCCGCTCTTTACCGCGCTGGCGCTCGAACGCCGGATCGGCGTAGTCATCATTGCCCTCATCATTCTGACTGCTGCCCTGAACATTACGACTACCTTGATCCTGGTAGTGATGGAACGTCGGCGGGACATCGCTATCCTTAGCGCCATGGGCTCAACCGCCAGGAGCATCATGGGTATTTTCGTGATGGAGGGCGCCATCGTCGGCGCAGTCGGAGCGCTCGCGGGCGTTTCACTAGGGGTGGGAGCAACCCTGCTGGCAAATCGATATAAGTTGATTAGCCTGCCGGCAGACGTCTATTCAATCAGCCACGTGCCGTTAAACCTGCAGATGCGCGATGTGGTTATCGCCGGCGTAGTGGCCTTCGTTATCAGTGTGATCGCTACCATTCACCCTGCCCGCGCGGCGGCCCGGGTCCGTCCGGCAGAGATGTTTCGGGATGCAGGGTGACAATAGTCCAATGTCTAAAGTGCAAAGTCCAAAGTCAGAAAGCCTGTGCGGAGAAACAAACGCTGCCAATCCAGCGTCACCAACAGAGGCTTCAGATGATAACGGCGCACGAGCTGGCGCCGCGGACTTTGGACCTGGGACCTTGGACTTTGGACTAGCCGTAACGGATCTTCGGAAGAGCTTCTCTTCGCCGGCTGGAGAACGCATTGAAGTTCTGCGCGGCGCTTCGTTTTCGGTCGACGCCGGTGAAACAGTCGCCATTATGGGGTCGTCAGGCGCGGGCAAATCAACGTTGCTGCATTTGTTGGGCGGTCTGGAAGAGCCTGATCATGGGAGTATTCTCGCGGGAAAGTTCTCAATCGGCGACGCTCAAGCCAAAACCCTCGCCCATTTTCGTAATCGCCGTGTAGGTTTCGTTTTCCAGTTTCATCACCTGTTGCCAGATCTTTCCGCAGCGGAGAACGTCAGTTTACCCTTGCTGATTAACCGCATGAGCCATCAGGAAGCGCTCCGTCTCGCCACGCGGGCACTCGCAGAAGTTGGGCTGGGCGAACGCATTTCGCATCCCGCCGCGCATCTTTCCGGTGGCGAGCAACAGCGAGTTGCCGTTTGTCGCGCACTGATTTCCCGTCCAGCGCTAGTCCTGGCGGACGAGCCTACCGGCAATCTTGATACATCTATCGGTGATGAAATTGCTCAAGCACTTGTCTCCTACGGCCGAGCCAACCGGGCGGTCGTGATAATTGCCACGCATAATCCTGCCCTGTCGGACCTTTGTGATCGCAGCTTGGTTTTGAAGGACGGAAGGCTTACACAGCGACGATGAGGTCTGATTCGGGAGGATCAAAGGTTGAGCGGGAATAACGAGCGCGTTGGCACTATTCTTACTGAGAAATCACACAAACCTTTTTGCACTCTGATTCATGGGTTATAATGCGCCCGGTTGCCGGGCAAGCGAATACTTCGCCCGGCATGGTAATCATAAGGCCTGTTTCTTACAATAAGACTAATGTTCGAACGCTACACTGAAAAAGCCCGTCGTGTAATTTTCTTCGCTCGCTACGAAGCTTCACAGTTTGGGGCTCCGGCAATTGAGCCGGAACACCTGCTGCTTGGGCTGATGCGCGAGGACAAGACGTTGACTGGACGATTTTTTCCGCGCGCCCAGGTTTCGATTGAGTCAATTCGTAAGGAAATTGAAGGTCGCACCCTCCTCCGCGAAAAAATCTCCACCTCGGTGGAGCTGCCACTGGCGCCGGAAACAAAGCGCGTGCTGGCTTACGCTCACGAGGAAAGTGATCGCCTGCAGCACCGTCACATCGGCACAGAGCATCTTTTGCTCGGACTTCTTCGAGAAGACCGTTCGATGGCCGCCGAGATTCTGTACGAGCGGGGGCTGAGGCTGAATGCAGTTCGTGACGAGATTGCCAGGCAATCCGGAGCCGACGCCCGCGGCTCGCAGAAAAAGGACACACCGCATCTGGTCGAGTTTTCGCGTGACCTTACCGATGATGCAGCAAACGACAAGCTCGATCCCTTGATTGGCCGTGAGGCCGAAATTGAACGCCTGGTTCAGATACTCTGCCGCCGAACCAAGAACAACCCGGTGCTAATCGGCGAACCCGGTGTCGGAAAGACCGCCATTGTTGAGGGCTTGGCGCAACGAATCATCCGAGGCGAGGTTCCTTCCTTCCTGGAGAACAAGCGAATTCTTTCGCTTGACCTGTCTCTGATAGTTGCCGGCACCAAATACCGGGGCCAATTTGAAGAACGGCTGAAACAGATCATGCGGGAGTTGGTAGAGAATCCGCAGTACATTGTTTTTATCGATGAATTGCATACGTTAGTCGGCGCGGGTTCAGCTGAAGGCTCGCTGGACGCGGCAAACATCTTGAAGCCTGCGCTCTCGCGCGGCGAGATCCAGTGCATTGGCGCGACCACCCCGGCAGAGTTTCGCAAGTCGATTGAGAAAGACCGTTCGCTTGAACGTCGATTCCAGGCTGTGAAGGTGCCGCCTCCTTCGGAGAAAGAAGCAGTCGAAATCCTCGAGGGTGTGCGCGAACGCTACGAGAGCTTTCATCAGGTTCGATATACCGATGAAGCTCTGGAAGCGGCCGTCTATCAGTCGCACCGTTACATTCCCGACCGATATCTGCCGGATAAAGCGATAGATGTGATTGACGAAGCCGGATCGCGCGTCAAGTTGCGCGTTCGCCGGGAGCAGGGAAATCTGTCGGACTGGAGCCAGATCAGTGAGTGGTCGCAGGACGTGGACGGTCTAAATAGTCGTGAAAGCGATGAGGATGCGCTCGTTTCCGGCCAGGTGACCCGAGACGACGTGGAAGAAGTTATTGCCCGCTGGACCGGTATCCCCGTTACCTCCCTGAAAGAGGCGGAGACCCAGAAACTACTGCGAATCGAGATTGAGCTTCATGAACGAGTTGTGTCCCAGCGGCCAGCCATTTCCGCTCTGGCCAGGGCGATTCGCCGGTCTCGCGCCGGCCTCAAGAATCCGTTGCGCCCGGTAGGATCGTTCCTATTTCTTGGACCTACGGGAGTCGGGAAGACTGAAGTAGCCCGATCCTTAGCCCAGGTTTTGTTTGGCAGTGAACGTTCCATGATTCGTTTCGACATGTCGGAGTTTATGGAGAAACATTCCGTGTCGAAGCTGATTGGCTCTCCGCCGGGTTACGTTGGCCACGAAGAAGGTGGGCAGCTGACCGAACGGATCAAACGGGCGCCGTATTCAGTGTTGCTGTTCGATGAAATCGAAAAAGCTCAC
>DATKIS010001134.1:0-4254 GCA_035543975.1 Pyrinomonadaceae bacterium | reverse complement strand
GGTTTCGTGGAAAAAAGCGCAGCGTTCGGTAGTTGAGTCAAGCGGAAGCGTGATCAGTGTCAGCGAACAGGAGATTGCAGACGCCAAAGCGGTGATTGGGCGCGACGGAGTCGGATGCGAACCGGCGTCTGCCACCACGGTGGCCGGTGTTAAGCGACTGGTGGCGTCTGGCGCGATTCGAGCGGATGAGGATGTTGTGGCAGTGTTGACGGGCCACATTCTGAAAGACACTGACTACGCGATCAATTACCACCTGGACAAGCTCTATACTCACGACCGCTCGCCGGACAAAACTAAAGAGGAGCGCCGGCTGGCTGGAACGTTCAGCAATCCACCAGCGCGCGTCAAAGCGACCAAGGCTGCGATCCTGGAAGGTCTGCGACGACATAATCAGGAGGAGGCGGGTGGTTCATAGGATCATTCGTCTTGGGAATGAGCGGGGGCAAGCCCGCCTTCCCGACCCTGAGCTGATCGATGTTGTGTGTCATGGTTCGAGGAAAGGCATTCACGGTTGGTTCAAGCGAGCGAGTTCAACCATCTCTCAGGTGGGGAAGGTGGGCTTGCCCCCGCTTAGTTGGCCATGATTCGAGTTCGGTAGATGATTAGGCATGGACGGCGGAGCGGTCGACATAGTTGAAGAGCTTGCAAAAATGAGCAGTCAGTTGGAGCACTCGTTTACCGTGCGGGTGCCTGCGTCTACCTCCAATCTCGGCGCCGGGTTCGATACTTTCAGTTTGGCACTGCAACTTTATCTGACGGTCACTGCTCGCATATCACCCGGAGCCGACGCGAAGTGCCGGGTGACGACCACCGGCGAAGGCAGCACGAGCGGCCTGCTATCTGCCACGGAAGACAACCTGATCTTCCGGGCCATGAGCCTTGCCGCTGAGCGGGAGGGCTGGAGCCTCCCGCCGGTGGTGCTCGACGTCCATAACGAGTTGCCACTCGGGCGCGGCCTCGGCAGCAGCGCGGCTGCGATTATTGCCGGGATCACGCTCAGTTCGTTAATCTGCAATCGAGAACTCGATTCAGAAACAGTCCTTCGTTATGCAGTGGAAATGGAGGGCCATGCCGACAATGTTGCCGCCGCGTACCATGGAGGCTGGGTGGTAAGTTGCTTGAAAGCCGATGGCAGTGTGCTGGTAGTTAAAAGACCGTGGCCGGTCGACCTGAAAGTGGTGGTCGTCTCGCCGGAGGCTCTGTTGCAGACGGCGAAAACACGAAGCGCGTTGCCGCCCACAATTGATCGTGAGGACGCCGTTCATAACCTCCAGCGAGTTGCGCTGTTTGGTGCGGCAGTCGAGCTGGGCGCCTACGAACTACTCTGGGAGGCCATGCAGGATCGAATGCATCAGCCATATCGGCAGTCGCTGGTGCCGGGCCTAGCGGAAGCTTTGGCAACCAGACGCCAGCCCGGACTGGTCGGAGTTGCCTTGAGTGGTTCGGGGCCGAGTGTCATGGCTCTGGCGAATGATCATCTGGCCGAGATTGGTGAAACGATTGCGAATGCCTTCCGCAAACATGACATGCCGGCGACGGTGCGGCTGCTTGAGATAGACCGCGAGGGAGCGCAGACATCCCTGCCTGCTAGTGGCGGTAAGGTCATGACTAATTGATTCGGGTGCGTGATTTCAAGCCAGAATAGTGATCCAGAGAGACGGCAGGCAAGGATGTCTGCGCTCCAACCAAACAGGAGTTAATAGATGACTGTCGACGTTATGAACAGACCCGCGGCTGGCCGGGCTCCTGCGGCCGACGCGGATGCTGTCCCAATCGCCGCGCGAGTTGCCGGCATGGCGATGTCGAAGACAATGGCTGTCTCGGCTTTGGCTGATCAACTTCGCCGGGCGGGCGTTGATGTGATTGACCTCGGCGCCGGCGAGCCGGATTTCCCAACTCCCGAGAACATTCGCCGGGCCGCGGCTGAGGCAATCGAAACCGGTCACACCAAGTACACCGCCGCAGCCGGCACGCCCGATCTCAAACAAGCAATCTGCGAACGATTTGCCGCTGACTTCGGCGCGACTTATGAACCGGCGGAAGTGATCGCAGCAGCAGGCGCCAAGCAGGTCATTTTCAATGGCATCGCTACCTTGATCGAACCCGGCGATGAGGTGCTGGTGGCGAAGCCCTACTGGGTAACGTTTCCCGAAGCCGTGACGTTTGCCGGCGGGCGCACCGTTTGGATTGAGACCGAAGCAGACGGATTCCGCCTGACCGCAGAGGCGGTCGAACGCGTGCTGTCGCCACGTTCGAAGATCCTGTTGATTAACTCGCCGTCGAATCCGTCCGGACTGGTAGTGCCGCCGGACGAATTCGAGAAGATTGTCGCGCTCGCGGTTAGTCACGGGATGTGGGTGATCTCGGACGAGTGTTACTGCCAGTTTGTCTACGGCGGCGTTAAGCCTTTTTCCGCGTCGCAACTCCCCGAGGCATTGCGCCGCCGGGTATTGGTGGCCGGGTCACTTTCGAAGACTTACGCGATGACGGGCTGGCGGATTGGCTACGCGCTGGGCCCACGCGATTGGATCAAGGCGATGACGTGCGTGCAGAGTCACTCGACGTCCAACCCCACCTCGATTTCACAGCAGGCCGCCATCGAAGCGTTGACCGGCAGTCAGAACTCGGTTCGCGAAATGTTGGCAGCTTACAGCGAGCGGCGAGACTGGTTGATCCCGGCGTTGAATGATTTGCCGGGCATTACCTGTACGACTCCGCAGGGGGCGTTTTATGCATTCCCAAGCGTGAAGGGCACCGGACTGACTTCGGAAGCACTGACCACACGTCTGCTTGAAGACGCCCATGTGGCGGTAACACCTGGCGACGCTTTCGGCGCGCCGGGTTATTTGCGTCTGTCGTATGCGACTTCGTTGGAGAAATTGCAGATCGGGGTTGAGCGTATCCGAGGTGTGCTGGCGAAGCTGTGACTCCGCCAGCTGCCCAGCCGCATTCTTATCAGTCTCGGGTAGCGGTCCGTTAGTGACTTGACTTGAGTTCAAGGACTGACACTAGGCCTAGCGCGATTTGAGCTGAAGGAGTATTCTTAACCCACGTGCCTAACAAACCCTTTACAACGAATTATAGGCTGCACATACCGGGGGGCTTTGTTGTCATCAACGGCGAGCAAATTACGAGAATTACAGCAATCCGGCACCAACTGGAAGAGGACTCATGGGAAGTAACTTTTTTTCTTTCTGACGGAGCTTCACAGGTTATCCCGGCCACTCCGTGGACTCTAAATTTCGTGCGCGAAGTCTTTCAAGAGCGCCCAGATGAACCATGAGTGAAGACGAAACTAAAGCCCTAAAAGACAAGTTGCTCGGCCAAATATTGACCAAGCTTGAGGTGGTTGATGCTCGACTTCAACGCGTGGAATCGAAGGTTGAACAGCGAGGATTCGATACTAAGCCCATTTGGGAACGAGCTTTAGCAGAGATAATGGAAGTCAAGCAAGAGGTGGCGACGGTAGATCGAAAGATCGATGTCTTCAGCCGGGACATGCTGAACCTGAGAGCGGAGCAGCTAAGAACCGACGAACGGCTCGCCAACCTTGAGGCTGAAAATGAAGACGGTGGAATGACCATTATCAACTAGCCAGTGCCGCCTTTGGTTTGTCCTTCACAAATTGTTCAACCATCCCAATTTCATCACTTGCGGTGCTCGGTCTCGCAATTCATTGACACTCGTTATGACGGTCGAGTATAAGAACACTTCCGTTAACGTTATGAGTTTCATCAGCATGCACCACCACGGCGCACATCATCATGCCAACCATCATTGGTATCGAGGCAGCGCGTGGGTTGTGAGGAGAGCGACAGAGTAACGAGAGCTCACAACCGGGACTTTCAAAGGACCCGCTGCCAATGACCAAGGTCACGGCAGCGGGTTTTCTTTTTGGAGTGCGGCGGCTTGACGCCGCTTTGGTCGGTCGCGCCTTGGCGCGACCACGATAGATAGAAGCTTTTGGAGCAACGGCGTCAAGCCACCTTTTACCAAAGCGGCGTCAAGCCGCCTTTTACCAAAGCGGCGTCAAGCCGCCTTTTACCAAAGCGGCGTCAAGCCGCCGCACTCCAAATCAGTGTCGCCGCTTTGGTCGGTCGCGCCTTGGCGCGACCACGATAGATAGAAGCTTTTGGAGCGACGGCGTCAAGCCGCCTTTTACCAAAGCGGCGTCAAGCCGCCTTTTACCAAAGCGGCGTCAAGCCGCCTTTTACCAAAGCGGCGTCAAGCCGCCGCACTCCAAATCAGTGTCGC
>DATKIS010001133.1:0-3105 GCA_035543975.1 Pyrinomonadaceae bacterium | reverse complement strand
TTCAGTTCGCAATGCCCGCGCAACCTGTTCCTCTGAGTAAGTAAAACCAAGGCCCTGTATTTCGGTTACGATTTTTCTGTGCTGCTCAAGGTTAGTGTTGATCTCAATCAAGAGAGAGGCGAGCTGCTTGTCGGCCAACAGGTTGGCACAACCGGTAAGAACTTTGTGCTCAAAGCCGTCGACGTCAATCTTGATGTGGTTGGGCCTGGGCACGGCGCCGGTCGTCACCAGTAGATCCAGTGTGGTGGCGACGCATCCCTGAGACAGCTGCGACTCACGGTACTCGAGTTTGTAGTCTACTTCCTCTCCATAAGAATGATTTGAACGTCCAGCCTCAAACTGGTTCAGGTGCAACAGTGAATAGCCGGGCTCGTCACTTAACGCCACGCAATACGCGACTACTTGTTTGGAAAGCTGGTTCAGCACAATATTCCTGTAGAGCAACGCATAGTTTTGGGATTCCGGCTCAAACGCATAAACGCGGACACCGCGCGTTTTCGCAGCCCAGATTGTATACAGGCCGACGTTGGCGCCGATATCGACTAATACATCGCCCGGCTGGAATCCGGCGATCCAATCAATAGTTTCAGGCTCCTTGGAGAAGAGCGTATCGACCCGCCACCGGGTAGCTACATTGGGCGTTGCAAAGATCACTTCCGTTTGGTCGTAACACACGACCCGCCGCGGCTCTAGTGTCTCGTATTGCTCGACAGCCAAATCCTCACTGGCGTCGGCAATCGACGAAACATCCACGCCTGAGAAGTCATTAAGCGGCTGCAGCAATTCTGGAGAACCCTCCTGAACAAGCACTGGGGAAGGGAACAGCGCGAAAGCCGACTTTAGCTATCACGAGCTCTCACCGCGCGTCCCGGGAAATCAACTCTGCCTTCCACCCTTGAGGTTTCGCCTTCGGTCCCCTCCGGATGATAAAGGCTTATCGCTACCGTTTTTCTAATCGGCGAATTGTCAGGCAAGGTAATGGGTGTAACGCAGTGCCATGACACAGCTGTTTTCACAAACATCACACAGGCGTTGGCCACGAACGGAAAAGTGTCGATCACTTTAACATCTTCAAAATCGAGATACTGATTAGAATAATTCGAATGTAATTTACTATCCTTCGGGGTGCAGATTGATGTTCCGCCTCCCCAGTCAGTGCTCCACTCTCCTTCTTTCATAAGTGACAGCACCAGGGTAACTATTTTTCTGGGACTGTCCGTGTGCGGTCGCTGAGAACCACCATTCGTCGGCAGCGCACTAAATTCGAATCGTGAAGTAAACCTACCGGCCGACTCGCCGTCCTGAATAGGTTCGCTCAGGTGTGAGCGCAGAAAAGTCAGGAGCTGTTCTCGAAAGCTGAGGCTCTTGATCTCAGCATGAAATTTCTGCCAGGTTGCATTGGCGCTTACAAAATCATAATAGGCTTTGCCCTCAGCTTCAGTCAGCAGGAATTTGTTTCCCAGGTTCTCTCGGTAACGAAAATCGGAAAGCGCGGGGAAAGTTTCCGCCAGTTCACGATAGAACGAGGGCTGCAGCAAATTCCGGATGTAGAAAACCGTAAAAGGTTCGTGTCGCACGGATACGTTGTTCCAATTGAACATTTGCATGCTAAAGAAGTCTGGATCAAACAGGTCGCGTTACCCACCAGCTAGGAACCGCTGTAAGTTCGCCAGGCCACGAAGGTGGATTGCTGGTCCCTTTTAGGCGGCGGTTGCGCGAGATTCAAGTGAGTGCAATCCCCCTGCCCACGAACCCGCAGCAATGGTCTCCCCGGATTCGTGGATCTACTAGTCACATATCTCACGATGAATCCAATGCGGGGCTCGTCTGAGAGATTCGGATTCGATCCGTGGACCAGGGTACTCTGGTGCAGGGACATTTCGCCCGGCGCCAATACGACGTCTACCGCCCGGGTCTCATCGACCGTTCTTACTCGCTCGCCACGGTCCAGGAGATTGAGATCGTCGCGGACATTCGCATGATCCAGCGTGCCGTCCTTATGTGAACCCGGAATCACCCGCATACAACCATTGGCTTGGCGACTTCCAGTGAGTGCAATCCAGGCCGAGGTTGACGGCGTGAGACTCCAACCGGAGTAAACGCTGTCCTGATGCCACGAGACGTAGCTCAGGTCGCGCGGGGGTTTGTACAAAACAAGAGTGCCGTCGACCAGGAGATTATCTCCAAGCAACCCTTCGATCGCGTTCAAGAGCCGATCGTGGGTGACCAGACGATATGCCCAGTCGAAAAAAAAATGAAGGTTTTCAAATCTCTTGCGCGATGATCCGCAGTTGGCAGCGATGGATTCGAGTGCATCTCGAAACAACGTCACCTCTTCCTGTGAAAACACTTCTATGGGAAAGACAATACCGTGGCGTTGGTATTGTTCGATTTGTTGTTTAGAGAGAGTGGTGCTCATGACAAGAAATTACCGGGCGAAACTTTCCCAGGCACTAATTAATTCCCATCGACCTGGGCATCCGGCTCTGACTGAAAAAGAAATGCCAGTCCGGTTAAGAATTCTTTATTATCTTCGATAGTTTTCACGTAAGCATCAAACATATCTTTGCGGTAGCCCTTTGCGGCCAGCATCCTTTTCATTTTCCTCTTCCACTTGCCGGCCGCTGCCTTATCGCCGTTCATAATGAGGTATCCGCCAACCAGCACATCCCAATCCCGGAAGTGTTCCAGGCGTGCTTTATAAAATAGACGTTGCAACTCCGGATTCGTCGAAAACTCACGCTGCGTTTTGCCATATGCAGCTCTCAATTCCGCGTCTGCCAACGCCTGACCTTTTTCGTCCAGGCCCTGGCTCACTCGGTAGATGCTCTGAAGACAGCCGACCTCGCTCGCCGCAAATCGTTCCGGCGACGACCTGCCCCAGATGAAACGTTCATCCATCCTCATGTTCGGAATATCGCCATGTGCGAAAAAGAGCCCGTTCGGTGGGTTGGGGATAACCAATGCATCGTGATCCATAAAGATGATTTTCACGTCCCACCGGCCCTGGTTCCAAAAGCTTTTCAGTCCAACATTCCTGGCGACGAACGACTCCCCACGAGAATAAGCTCGGACCGCCAAGGCAGTGCCCCAAAACTTTGCGAT
>DATKIS010001132.1:0-3696 GCA_035543975.1 Pyrinomonadaceae bacterium | reverse complement strand
CTGTTGGTAATAGCTACCTGCCTGGCTTACAACAAATCCCTTCATCGAAAGCGTTGCATCGAAGAACAGATCAACCTTTAGAGCTTCGGAGACTGGCGCAAAACGGTGAGCCGGTTGGTCCGGCGGCGGCATTCTGCGGTTGGTTGAGCAGGATGAAGAGCCAGATATGGCGAGGGCGCAAAGTCCCAGAATAGCGATAACGTAAAGTGTCCTTATGGGCGACAGCTTAGAACGTATGTCGTGGTGCCTGACTCGATTCATCGGCCGGTTTGTCAGCTGCCACACCTTCACATCCATCCCTTTCCGTGGCACACTCCGCATTTCGTCACGCCGGAACCGTGGCAGTTCTTGCACCGGACTGACGAGCTCAAAAGACCTCCGCTGAGCGTGCCCTTACCATGACATTTCGGACACTTGATTGCACCTTTTCCGCTGCATGGGTTGCACTTAGGCATATTTCCTCCTTCGGGGAATGGAAGTAGTATCCGTATCCGCTCACCGACCTGTCCTCAAGTAGAGGTCGTAAAGGAATCGGCGGAGTAAGGCTCCGATCGACAATCGCCGATATGTGATTAGAACAATTTCAGATCCCGAGTCTGGAGTTTCGAGGTTGCGAGGCCCGGAAAGCTGAGTGATTTTGGCGAAGCGGCGGGACTTTATTCTAGAAAGTAGCAGTCAGTCAAGGGAAAAATGTCGAAAACTGTTCGGCGAGACGTCGGGAGAAAAACCGATGGCTCCGCACTAGAAAGTCAAACGTCCAATGTCCAGAATCGGGTCAGCAGAACCCGGAGGTAGTGAGTGACGGGCAGGGGAAGGACGTACGGATGGTCGCCCACCCTCCCGAGTCTTAGATTTTGCCCCTTTTGAGGAACTGGGTCATTGAGGCTACGGCTTCGTCGATGGCGGGTAAATCCTTCGCGCGGCGGAGTTGGATCTTGAGTTTGCTTTCAAGGGGCTCCAGCAAATTGAGCAGGCGATCGGTGCGGACAATGATCTGTTTCGGGAGTACCTTTTTTTGCCAGAGCAATTGGGCAATCTTCTCCGGGATGCCCTCATACATCGCGTCAAGTGATAGTTCTGCCGACAGGGCTTCGATGCCAAGGATGTATCCGCTGAATCGATCTGCCAGGATTAGCATGTAAAGCGCGAGGGGTCTTTCGTCAGGTTCTCCTATCCGCCCTGGGCCAATGAAAACATCGGCTTCGAGTTGGTTGGTGCTGAGAGGAAGAGTTTGGAGGTCGCTTAGGAGGAGCGAGTCGATGCCGGCCGCACTGGCCCCCATTTTCGATTCAGCGGGGCGTGGGATGCGTCTAATCTGATCCTCCCAGACAAGCTCGGTATCTCCTTTGCGCGAAGTGTCCGGCTCGCGCGAACTATCTGCATGGCGTGGCACGCGAACCAGAAAGGGTTCAGTCTCGTCGTCTCCATCATCGGGGAAGGAGACTGGCTCGCTGGCCAAACGTTTAGTCATTTCCACCGTCTGCGATAAGGCATGAATGAGCAGACGCGCTTCGCCGAGAGTGATGAACCAGGGTAGGTAACCGGGGCGAAAGCTGCGAAATTGTGGTTTGGTACCGGTGAACTTGACTCCGGACGCTTTGAGTAACTCGCGATCTCGCTTCTCCAGGAATTTTGGTTCACTGAACGAGAGTTGAATCTGAGGAATCTCAATAAGGCGATCAGGATTAGCTGTATCGTCAAATTGGAAGTCGATAAAACCGTAAATTCCTTCCGCCCCCGAGTAGACAGCAACTGACTCGAACTCCCCGATATTGCCCATTACACTGATGAAACCAATTTCGCCGGTGTCTGGATCTTCAACTCCAAACACTTCTGTTTCCTGCAACAGCGTCCACGGGGCGAGTGCCTTTATCTCTGCTGCAAGTCTACACAGCGTCTTGGCGTCGGGGTGGGAAGCCAGTTTGATGGCATGGGAGGAGATGATAGTTAATGAACTCATTTGGTTGCAAAGACCAAAAGCGAGGTGGATCGTATCTCGAAACGATCCATGGCGGATCATGCGCAGATTACATCGCTCTATTGATGGTAAGACCAATGATCCACGGGCCACGGGAAGGCTCTAGACTGACCTGCGTAGGAGGTTTTCTTGAGTCGGGGTTCCGGCGTCAAGCCGCCGGGGACCAAAGCGGCGTCGAGCCGCCGCACTCCAAAAAAAGCGTCCAGTGGCGATGGGGGCATCGATACTGGACGCTGGTTGGTTGCCAACTGGAACCACCCGCTGACGCAGGTGGTTCTGACTGGGCATTAACGAATTCTCGTTAGTCGAGAAGCTGGAGGTTCAGGATCGCCTCCAGGATGTTGCCGAGAATGCTGCCGTTGCCGTTTGAGTAGCGACCATACTGGGAGCGACTGTAGTAGCCGTCTTCGTAGCCGCGTTCAAATCCTTCCCGGAAGTAGTATTGATACTCGTTCAGGTCGACGTTGTAACTGTCGTAACCGTAGCTCCCGTCCTGGTAGCCGAAGGCGTCCTGAGGGCTGAAGTTCCAACCATCTTGACGGTCGGCTTGGCCGGCGCGAAAGCCTTCTGCGTAGCCGTTGTTAATCGCTTGGCGCAGCATCTGCGCGCCATACTGATTGGTTTCGTAGTAACTGCCACCGCGCGAGTAGCGATAGTTGGACGGTCCATAATCGCTATAGCGCCAGCTTTGCAGACGCAGTTGATCTTGTCGCACGCGCTCTAGATAACGCTGCTGATAACGCAGTTGAGCAACACGTCGCTGCTGTTCCAGGATGCGTCGCTGCTGCAATGCCCAACTCTGCTGACGAGACCATTCCTGGCGATACTGGTTAGCCCGCCGCTCCTGGTTAGCGCGCCAATCGCGTTGACTGTTGTTTGAACGCCAATCGCCCGGCTGGTTGGTGGAGCCGCCGCGATCTGAATCGCGTCGCCAAGTACCCTGCTGCTGTTCGCGCTGGCGTCGCTGCCAATCCTGGCTCGATTGGTTGGGCTGTTGTTGGCGTTGCTGTGCTGCAGCGCGGCGACTGGCTTCATCCTGCTGTGCGCGCTGGCGATTCTGTTGTTGATTTATCTCAGCTTGCTGGGCCGTGCGTTGCGCGTCACGCTGCCGCTGCAACTCGGCGCGGCGTGCTTCTTCCTGCTGCTGGTTCTGAGTTTGATTCTGTTGGCCGCGCTGTCGGCCCTGTCCCCAGCGTGAATTTGAATCTGCCGGCTGGGCGGCTCGTTGCGCTTCTCGTTGTCGCTGCTGCTCGGCGCGTTGGGCGGCGGCTTGCTGTTGTTGAGCCTGACGCTGATTCTCGCGCGCCTGTTGAGCTTGTTGCGCCTGCTGTTGTTGGGCAGCCCGGCGCGCCTCTTGATCAGCTTGTCGCTGTTTTTTTTGGTCCTGGTTTTCCTTACGGTTTTCCTGACCCTGGCTTCCCTGACTACGCTCCTGCCCGCGACCGCGGCGCCCCTGAGCGCTCGTGACATCACTTGCGCCGATAAGCACCGCAACCGCGAGTATTCCCGAAGTTGCTAAACCTTGATACTTGTTTTTCATCGATAATCCCCTTCGATCGCCTGCTGACTCGGGAAGAGCAATGTCAGATTGGCAACTTCCATTCCAGCCGGAATCGTGGGAATAAGTCAGCGTATGGAATAACTGAGCGTAACGATATGATTCGCGAGGTGAACGGTATCGGGTATAGCAAAGTGACGAGGAAAGAAGTGATGAGGAA
>DATKIS010001131.1:0-4276 GCA_035543975.1 Pyrinomonadaceae bacterium | reverse complement strand
TCTTAATTATGCAGGACTGAGCCTGACTCTGGCTGGGCACAATTCCTTTACCGGGAATACTGCAAACCAAGGCGGGGCAATCGGCATGACAGATAGCACTGGTGCCGGATCCTTCACCTTGCCAAAGCTGACGGTTACAGGCAACACCGCCATCGCGGACGGTGGTGGTATTTCTCTGGGAAGCGGTAATCTCAACCTTTCCTTCTCACGCATAGTTAACAATACTGCTCCCGCCGCGAGCGCGAGCGGTTTGATTCGGTTTGGCGGAGCCATAGGTTCTGCCACGGCGGAAAGAAACTGGTGGGGCTGCAACACCGATCCCACGGCCGCCGGGGCGGCTGCCGCAGGTTGTGACACAGTCAAGATAGGTAGCGGAGCGCCGGTAACGCTCCCGGATGTAGATCCATGGCTAACCCTCCGACATACGGCGAGTCCATCGACGATCTTGCTGAACGGTGTGACTACGCTCACCGCGAGTTTCCTTTTGGATTCGGCCAATGTGGCAGTCTCAACTGCTAATCTCGAGCGCCTAATAGGGCAACCCATTCTCTTCAACAATGCGACCAAGGGCACCCTCTCCGCCGCGCAGACAACCATTCAGGCAAGCGGCACCGCCACCGCCACATTTACCGCTGGCGGAACCAGTGCTGACTGCGGTGTCGGGGGCGCTAATGCGACCGTGGACAGTTTTGCAGTAAATGCTCCCGTGACCATCCTGTGTCCCGACTTCGTTCTGAGTAAGAACAATAACGTGGCCAACGCCGCGGTGGTCGGCCAAACCTGGACCTGGACACTACCCGTTACAAACAGCGGCAACACAGGTGGTAGCTACACGAATGGTCAGACGATTGTTACCGACAACTTGCCGAACAGCGTAGACATCAACTACACGCTGTTAACAAGCAGTATCGTGTTGTCGGGAGTTAACAGCGGCACAGTCAATTGCGCCATCAACGGAACCAAAGATCTGGCCTGTACCGCCAACGGTGCAGTCACCATCGGTACCCCAACCGGCACATTCAATGTTCAGCTCAGCGCCAAGGCAAATGTTGTGGGTGTCTTCGCAAACCCGCGCGCCGCCGGCATAAATCGAGTTGATCCAAACAACAACGTGGTAGAGAGCAACGAAGGCAATAACGACGCTGCGTCCAACACGGTCACTGTCACAAAGGCGTCAACGACAACCACCATTACTAATACCGGCAATCCGGGCTTGGGCGATGCGACGGTGGTGGGCCAGCCTTACACGGTGCAGTGGAATGTGGCGGTCAACGCGCCGGGAAGCTTGGGAGCTGCGTTAACTGGAAACGTCACGGTGAGTGATGGTCTGGGCGGAGCAGGTTGTGTGGCGCCCGTTAGTGATGGCCAGTGCAGTCTGACATCTACGACCGTAGGCTTCCCTAAGACAATCACCGCCAGCTATGCCGGAGACAGCAACTACTTCGGCGACGACTCCCCGGGAAACTCACACACCGTCAATAAAGCAGCGACTACAACCACGATCACGAATGCCGCCTCCCTGGGCAGTACGCCGACGGTAGTGGGCCAGGCCTATACCGTGCAGTGGAATGTGGCGGTCAACGCGCCGGGAAGTTTGGGTGCGGCATTAACCGGGAACGTCACGGTCAGCGATGGGCCAGGTGGAGCCAGTTGTATGGCAGCAGTTAGCGCAGGTCAGTGCAGCCTGACTTCTACGACGGTCGGCGCCCCTAAGACAATTACCGCCAGCTACCCAGGAGATAGCAACTACCTCGCCGACGACTCACCGGGAGACCCGCATACGGTCGATAAGGCAGCCACAACTACCACGATCACGAATGCCGCCTCGCTGGGCAGTACGCCGACGGTAGTGGGCCAGGCCTATACCGTGCAGTGGAATGTCGCGGTCAACGCGCCGGGAAGTTTGGGTGCGGCTTTAACCGGGAACGTAACAGTCAGCGATGGTCCGGGCGGGGCAAGTTGTGTTGCGCCCGTTAGTGATGGTCAATGCAGTCTGACATCTACGACTGTAGGCCTACCCAAGACAATCACCGCCAGCTATCCCGGAGACAGCAACTACCTGGGTGATGACTCGCCGGGAGATCCGCACACGGTCAACAAGGCAGCGACTACAACCACGATCACGAATGCCGCCTCGCTGGGCAGTACGCCGACGGTAGTGGGCGAGGCCTATACGGTGCAATGGAATGTTGCGGTCAACGCGCCGGGAAGTTTAGGTGCGGCTTTAACCGGGAACGTGACCGTCAGTGATGGGCCAGGTGGAGCGAGTTGCATGGCGGCAGTTAGCGCCGGTCAGTGCAGTCTGACTTCTACGACTGCCGGCGCCCCAAAGACAATTACCGCCAGCTATGAAGGAGACGGCAACTATCTTGGCGATGATTCGCCAGGGAATCCACATACCGTCAGCGCGGCCGGCACCACGACCACCATAACCCTGGATGAACCCGAACCGTCTAACACCGGTCAATCCGTAACTGTCAACTTCACCGTTGTGGTGAACTCACCCGGCGCCGGTGTCCCGACGGGTACTGTCACGATAACCGTGAATGATTTAAGTGGCGATACTTGCAATGGAACGTTGGCGTCAGGCCTCGGAACTTGCAACCTGGTTCTGACCACCCCCGGAGCCAAGACGCTAACGGCTACGTACGCCACGGATGGAAACTACAGCGGCAGCACGGACGATGAGCCTCACGTCGTTAACACTTGCACTCCGGCGCCGCCGAACGTGACCAACTGGTGGACGGGCGACAGTACGCCGCGAGACATAGCCGGTGGTAAGGACGGCACGTTAAATGGCAGCATGGGCTACGCGGCCGGGAAGGTGCTTAATGGATTCCTGTTTGACGGCGTTGACGACTACGTCGATGTAGGCGACGTCGATTTCACCACGGACAAGTTCACCATCGACGCCTGGGTAAATCCGACAGATCTGTCTACTGAACGAGCGATCGTCAGCAAGGACGACGGTTCGCAGCGGAGTTATTTCTTCCACATCACCAGCACGGGAGCGCTGCGGGCTTCGGTACACAGCGGCGGTGCCTTGACCCAGTATCAGAGTGTTGATGGCGCCGTCATTACCGGAAGCTTCCGGCATGTGGCGGTGACCTATGACGGGGCTGCGGCGGCAAATCTAAAGTTTACGTTCTATGTAAATGGAGTGCCGCTGGCGGTGGTCAGTCCGATTACTCAGGACAACGGCGGGACGCCGGAAAATACCACCTTGGCGGCGAGGATAGGAGGGGCCGGCGACGGCAGCAGTCCCTTCGTCGGCGTGATCGATGAAGTCGAATTCTTCAGTCGCGTGCTGTCAGGAGCAGAGCTGACGGCGATTTACGACGCGGATGCGGGCGGCAAGTGCAAACCTTCAGACCTCAAGGTGACGAAGACGCACACGGATCCGTTCGTGCAGGGCAGCACGGGGAACAACTACACAATCACGGTTCACAACGACGGCCCCGCGACAACCAGCGGGACGACGACGGTGACCGACACGTTGCCGGCGGGATTGACGGCGACGGCGATGAGCGGCACGGGCTGGACCTGTACCTCGATGCCGGTGGCCGGGCCGAACACGCTGACCTGCACCAGCACTGACGCGATTGCGTCAGGCGCAAACTTCCCGGTGATCACGCTGACGGTAACCGCTGGCGTGAATACGGCCAGTGTGACCAACAACGTGAGCGTGTCGGGTGGTGGAGAGATGGACACGAGTGACGATACGGCCAGCGATCTCACCAATCTGACACCGTCGGCAGATCTTCAAATCACCTCGAAGGATGATGCGCCCGATCCGGTGCTGGCGAGCCAGAACATCACCTACGCGATCAACTTCATTAACAACGGACCGAGCGACGCGCAGACGGTGACGGTAACGGATGCGGTACCGACCGGCACGACCTTCGTCTCGGCCCAGGTTACGACCGGTACGGGCTGGACGATACCGGGTCCGCCGGCAGTAGGCGGAACGGGCAACGTCGTCTTCTCGAAAGGAACAGTTCCGACGGGTGAGACCGCGGTATTCGAAGTGGTAGTGAAAGTAGACAACAACGCGGCGGAAGCCACCATCATTACCAACGAAGCGGTGGCCGCGAGTGCAACGGGCGATCCGACGCCAGGCAACAACACGGGTACGGCGACGACGACGGTGAACCAGTCAGACATCGAGATCACGAGCAAGACGGACACGCCGGATCCGGTGACTGCCGGTCAGAACATCACCTACACGGTGAACTTCAAGAACAACTCGGCGGTGAACCCGGCCAGCAACGTGACG
>DATKIS010001130.1:0-3001 GCA_035543975.1 Pyrinomonadaceae bacterium | reverse complement strand
GCGGCGGATTCAGTCCCTACAACCAGGACAAAGTAGTGGTTGAAGTCGGGCGCGAAACCAGTGTTAAAGCAGCTCTCTCGATTGGCCCGCTTTCTGGAGGGACAGTTGAAGTGACGTCGGAAGCACCGGTCATTAATACTTCGCAACAGGATTTCTCCAGCAATCTCAATCAGACGTCGATCAATGAGCTTCCGGTTAACGGTCGACGCTGGTCCAACTTTGCGATCCTGACGCCGGGGGCAACTCCCGACGGCAACTTCGGCCTAATCAGTTTTCGCGGCATCTCCGGCTTGCTGAACAACAGCACCGTCGACGGCGGCGACAACAACCAGGCCTTCTTCTCGGAAGAAAGAGGTCGCACCCGCGCAGCGTATTCGATTAGTCAGGGTGCGATTCGCGAGTTTCAGGTGAACACCTCAAACTTCTCGGCTGAGTATGGACGTTCTGCCGGCGGAGTCATCAACGCCATTACCAAGTCTGGCACGAACGAGTTTCACGGGTCGGCATTTCTCTACGACCGCAACAATAAATGGGGCGCACGCAACCCGAACACATTCATCAACCAGTTGATTAATGGAGTCTCAACCCGCGTTGCGCTTAAGCCTGAAGATGTACGCTACCAATTTGGCGGAACTATCGGTGGTCCGATAGTCAAAGATAAGGCGTTCTTCTTCTTCAGCTACGACGAACAGAAGCGTAAGTTTCCCGGAGTTTCGGTGTTCAGCACGGCTAACTACCTCACCACAGTCAATCGGACTACGCTTACAGCCAGAGGTTTGACGACCGCTCAGGTTGATGCGGCTTTGGTCTTCTTAAACGATCAGACAGGTTTGGTGCCGCGGCGTGGAGATCAAAGGCTATTTTTGCCGAAGATCGATTGGCGCCTGAACGACAATCATACCTTTACCGCCACCTATAACCGCTTGCGTTGGGCGTCGCCCGCAGGTGTTCAGACAGGGGCCACCGTAACCCGCGACCGCGCTGGATTCGGTGACGACTTTGTCGAGACAGATTCAATCAACCTGCGTCTCTCCTCCACACTGTCCAGCAAACTCGTCAACGAGTTTCGCTTCCAGTTTGCCGACGAGCTCAATGCGCAGTTTGCTCAACAACCGCTTCCTGGCCAGCCAACGACGGCCGGAGGATTTTCGCCCCAGATCACCCTGACCAATGGAGTTACGATCGGTAAAGCTACGTCCCTTGACAGAAAGGCCCTGCCCGATGAGAGACGTTTCCAATTCGCCGATTCGATGAGCTACTCCTCTGGAAACCACAGCTTCAAGTTTGGTACGGATATCAATCGCGTAAGAGATATTGACGATAACCTCTTCACTGGAGGCGGCTCTTACACCTACAGCAACATCAACGACTTCATCGTTGACTATGTAAACTTTACGACGGGCGGATCGTTGCGAGCAGCGGGTCTTGCTGCCCTTCCGACTTCCCTTACCGGCAAATGCGCTACGGTAGCCGCCGTGGCCGCCCAAACGCGATTAGCCGGTAGGTGCTATACGAGCAACTATGCGCAGGGTTTTGGTCAGCCGCGTTTTCAACTAAAGACGACGGACTATGCGTTCTTTGTTCAGGACGACTGGCGCGTTACTCCTCGGTTGACACTCAACCTTGGCCTTCGTTGGGAGTATGAGCAGTTTCCCACGCCGTTCCTGGTCAATCCCGCCTTGCCCCAAACCGGCAACCGGCCGAGTGACAAGAACAACTTCGGTCCACGCATGGGTTTTGCCCTCGACGTGAATGGCGATGGCAAAACGAGCTTGCGTGGTGGCTACGGAATCTACTATGGACGGGTTAACAGCAGCATCATCATTAACTCGCTGATCAACACCGGCCTGACAACCGGTCAGGCAGTGAGCTCGGTACCTGCTAATTGCAGCGCGGCGCTCTGCGGGGCTGCAACCCCCAACGACATCGCGGGTAATCCAGCTGCACCCATCTTCCCCAACGTTTTGACCAGTGCACCTCCCGGAACAGCCGGGATCAATTACTTCCGAGACGGTTTTCAGAACCCACTCATTCACCAGGGTGATCTGATCGTGGAGCGCGAAGTGGGACACAACACGGTGCTTTCCGCGTCCTACATTTTCAGCTTTGGAAACCATCTGACCACGTTTGTTGACACCAATCTTAGCCGGGTAACTGCACTAAGAAGCATTAACATCCTGGATGGCCCATTGGCCGGTCAGGTTTGGCGTTACCCGTATTACCTGGGTGCCCGACCAAACACCAGCTTTGGCAACATCCTGGAGATTCGCGACAGCGTCTCGACGAAATACCACGCGTTGGTGTTGCAAGCGAATCGTCGTCTGACAAATGGTTTGCAGTTCCAGAGCAGCTACACGCTATCGAGGGCCCAGGATAACGGTGGATCGCAGAGTTCGAACACCTTCACCCCCGGCTTTTCGGCGCTGTTCGATCCGTTTGATTCAACCGGTGACAACGGTTTGTCTCCCTACGACCGGCGTCATAAATTTGTCGCCAGCGTGGTTTACAATACCGACTTCAAACTCGATAGCAATGTCGGCCGCGCAATCCTGAATGGATGGACGATTGCACCAATCGTCAATATGTTCTCTGGATTCCGCTACACTCCGGTCACCAATAGCTTCAGCCCGTCCGCAGTCTTCGGTGCCAGCCCGGCCGGAGGCGTGAACGGTTCGAATGGCTCGCTGCGATTCGGTTTGTTGCCAAACAATGCTTTCCATGCGCCCGTGGTCAAGTATGTCGATCTACGCATCTCTCGCCGCTTTACCATTAAAGAGAATGCCAAGATCGAGTTGTTAGCTGAAGGCTTCAACATCTTCAATCGTACTCAGGTTACCGGTGTCAATAACCGCATGTATGTGATATCGACCTCAGGTTCGAACGTAAACGCTACGTACGATCCAACGTTCGGTACGCCGAGTGACTTGTCGAATGGCTTCTTCTTCCGTGAGCGCCAGGTCCAATTGGCCGTTCGCTTCGAGTTCTAAGCCAGGTTAACCCT
>DATKIS010001129.1:0-2101 GCA_035543975.1 Pyrinomonadaceae bacterium | reverse complement strand
GAGGTTGTTCTCATGCTCAATTCGTTCATTATTGTGCTCCGCGAGGGATTTGAATCGTTCTTGCTCGTAGCCGTGATTCTTTCTTACCTGAGGAAATCAGGGCAAAAATGGTTGACCTCCTCGGTATACGTCGCGATAGCGCTGGGACTCGCCACCAGCGCAGGGCTGGGCTACGTTTTGTTTTCAGGCGTCGAACAGTCGCGTCTGGATCAAATCTTCGGCCAAACCGGAGGTGCCTACGCCGGCCAATTTTTGGGGAATGAGGCTCTGCGCGAAGGCGTATTAGGCCTGGTGGCAATGGTAATGGTCGGCACCCTGGTGATTCATATGTGGAGGACAGGACCAAAACTACGCGAGCGCATGCAGCAGCGGCTGGGAGAAGTGTCGTCTCGAGCTTCGCGTTGGGCCGCACTGGCGGGAGTGTTTCTGTTTACCTTCCTGATGATCACACGGGAGGGGATGGAAACTGCCTTAATGCTAATGCAGGTGAGAAACTCCCAGCTGGTCACTGGCGCGCTATTGGGACTGGCGGCTGCCTGCCTATTCGCGTGGGGTTGGGCGCACTTTGGTCACCTCATCAACGTAAAGAGGTTTTTCCAGGTGACTGGCGTGTTCCTTTTGCTGTTTATGGTTCAGGTCGGCCTCTACTCCTTCCACGAGTTTTCCGAGGCCGGTCTACTGCCGAATAGTGACGTGCTACACGCTGCCACCGAGAAGTTCTCGCCGGATGGTCTTTACGGCAAGTGGTTTTCGCTGGTGATGGTTTCCGTTTGCGCTCTTTGGTTATTGATTGGCTGGCTCAAGGACCGACTGAGCCCCGCTCATCCGGGCGCCCCGAACCTCGTACAAACTTAAATCGAAAGTTGCCGGTAATCAGAAAAAGGGCGGGTCCGTTACCGGACCCGCCCTTTTTTGGTGATGTAGGTTTAATTACTTGCCATTTTGCGTGTAACTAACGCAGTCGCCCTGGTTCTTGAAGGACGTACCGTTGGCGCGCTTCAGAGTTTGCCAGCCGCCGTTCTTACATTGATTGGCGGTCACCGCCTTTGGACAACCGGTAACGCTAACGGGTGTACCAAGCGGTGTGCCAGGACATTGATCCTGAGCGTCGAGAACACCGTCACCGTCGTCATCCGCATCGCACGCGTCGCCCATGCTGTCACTGTCGAAGTTGGCTTGGCTGGGGTTAGCGACCGTGGGGCAATTGTCAACGTTATCGCAGATCCCGTCGGCGTCGCCGTCACTACACGATTCGCAAGCATCGCCAACACCATCGCCGTCCGAATCAGCCTGATCCGGGTTCGGCGTAGGGCAGTTATCGATAGCGTCAGGAACACCGTCGGCGTCCGTATCTGCTGGAAGGGTAAGTTCGAAGCTCGTAAAGAAGGACGCGACGACCGAGTTGTTAGCGCTGGAGTTCGACACTTTCAAGCTCACATCGTCGTAATAGAAGCCGTTGAAAGCAACGGTATCCGCTGACGTGTTCGCGAACTTGAGACTCGCGCCCGGCGTGTATGCGAATCCGTTACACTGGCGCCAAGGATGCATCCAGCTCACGGCTTGGGTGGTTATTTCACCTGGCTGTGCTTCATCAATTACGTAAGTTGTCACGTCGAGTGAGACGTCCTCGTGGTAGAGAGTGGTCATCTTAACCGTGTGCCAAACCCCCGCGGATACAGTGGCCAGATCCACGCTCCCGAAGGCATCACAAGCCGGCGGATTTGGGGTGAAGGTGCTCATCGTTAGTCTGACGCCGGCCGGTTCGTTCCTGAGTACGATGGTGCTGCCAGTGCGGTCGTCACGCCCCACCGCTCCCAGGTATAAGCTTTGGATCGAACCGTCGCCGGGGGCGACCGCCTTGAAGGCGAACTTCAC
Source organism: Pyrinomonadaceae bacterium (assembly GCA_035543975.1). Taxonomy (GTDB): domain Bacteria; phylum Acidobacteriota; class Blastocatellia; order Pyrinomonadales; family Pyrinomonadaceae; genus PSRF01. Next base: position 226 of record DATKIS010001129.1, on the reverse strand, counting down.
GACCGCGATGTCGCCGGTAGCGCCTGAACTCGGCCGACCGACTGAACCCGCTAATTGCGGCGAAAACGGCGTTCCGCAACCGGGACTGCCATAACCGCGGCCGTATCTCCAGGACTGCGAACCGCTGAAAGCGTCCGTGATCGTAACTGATTCGTCGCCCGCATCGTTGTTAAGGAAGGTAAGGCAAGGAACTCCACCATTCCACCCATTTTGTCCGTCGAGACTT
>DATKIS010001128.1:0-4253 GCA_035543975.1 Pyrinomonadaceae bacterium | reverse complement strand
TCTCCGCCTTCGCCGAAGACCGGCACGTAGACTGGTCCGCTCAGCGTCCATCCCCAGTTGTTATAACGGAAGGGTCGTTTTTTTGCCCTTCCCTCCGAGTCTCTGCCAAAGGGAGGATTGACACTACCGTTGATGAGGACGTCATTCGCGTTGAAGGCGTCGTTCCGAATAAACTCAAAGATGCTGCCGTGAAACTTGTTTCCTCCAGAGCGGGTGACGATATTTATCTGGCCGCCGCCGCTGCGTCCGGACTCAGCCGGAAACAGACTCTGCAGCACGCGAAACTCACTGATTGAGTCGACACTCGGATAGGCTTGAATAGTTATGTTTGAGCCACGGTCCGTGACGTCTGCGCCGTCAACCGTGAAGGTGTTCTGGCTGGAACGAGCGCCGTTGACGCCGATCGATTGCGTCACCACTGTTCCGGTATCAGGGTTGGTGGTACCAACATAAATCTGGTCGTTCAGGTCATTGGAAACCCCGGGCGCGAGCGTGACAAGTTGCACCCAGTTACGGTTGTTAAGCGAGAGCTCACGCGCCTGATCACCATTGATTACGTTGGAAACAGTCGGCGTCGTCAGTTCAACCGCCACAGGTGAAGCCTCAACGGTCACGACTTCGGCGATGTTACCCGTTTCAAGCGAAATATTAACAGGGTGTCGCTCACCTACATCCAATTTAACGCGACTTTCAAGATGCTTTTTGAAGTTTGCCGCTTCGACCGTTACGTCGTAAACACCAGGGCTTAAATTGGGGACCGAAAACTCGCCGCCGTCATTGGTCGTCACCGTTCGGGCCACAACCTTAGTGTCAGCTCCTGTAATAGTCACGGCGGCGCCTTGCACGGCGGCTCCGGTGGAGTCTGATACAGTGCCGACTATGCTGCCCGTTACCTCTTGCCCGAAGGCCACTGCGCCAAGGGCCAGAACTAACACCGCAGCCAGTGATAGAACTCGTGTAGTGGCGTTGGAAATCTTCATAGGGGTGTCCTCTCGTTTGTCAGAAGTGTCGTTAATTAGAAATGAAAGCTAAGGTCGCGATAAACGCCAGAAGCAGTATCAGACTTAGTCAGGCAATCAATATTCCATAAGCGTCGAGTTTTGCCAACTGGTAAACAATCAATCGCCTCATCCTTTTTTTGATTAGGCCGTTGTAAAAATGGGCCCGCTCTCCAAATTCTCGGATTCTATCCAAACTATTGAAAACATTGCGCCGATACTTTAGATCGACACTGTGCTGATTCATTAGGTTTTCTTGAAGGTGCGAAACGGCCCGGTTGTCATCATCCTGCCAATGCACTCGCCCGCTACTCATCGAAAGCGCTGCGACGCACACGATCCAGATAGTCTCCTCCCGGATTGAGTTCACTGGGCCGGACAGTAAAGTCGTAAGAGAACAGAATTATTCCATCAGAGCCGAGCAGGCGGGCGGCATTGATTTTTGCCACAGTTGAATCCGCCGGAATCCGATATGCTCCGATTCCAGCCCAAACTCGTCGCCCCGCCGCATGCGCACTGTTAGCAGCAATCTCAATCTGTTTCTTAAAAACCGCCGTGTCGGTGGAATAGGCCATCGGACACGCGACATCGAGAATTCCCATGGAGAGCCAGCGGCGCCAGTCCTGAAACCTACGTGTGTAGGCATTCTCATCGTTGGCGAAGACCGCTGCCGAAACTATCACCTGCGGTTTCCTTCTTTTGACTTCGCGATAAATTCGCTCGACCAGCATGGTGATTTGTTCGCGCTGAAAATCGGCAAACTTATCGGCATGGGTTTCAGCCAACACCAGCGGGTTCTGCCTGGCGGCATCTTTCAACCGGGACCGCTCAGCCTGCGGAAGTTTGGGTTTCAACCACTTCTGAAACCGATCGAGGGACGTGCGGCTGTAATCAAAATCCGGACTGGCGAGTCTGACGTAGTCGAAGTGAATTCCGTCAACGTCGTAGTTCTTTAGCACATCCATCCAGATATTGTAGATATGATTGCGAACTTTCGGGTTCGCTGGTCCGGTGTAGACTCCTTCCAATTCTCCGCGATTCGCCTTTGACCACTCCACAATTCGCGCGCGGTATTGGGAGTCGCGCGGTGACATTTTATATAGCTCGCCCGCAACCGGCCGGGGAACCGCGAGCCACTCAGGATGCTGGTTGTAGACGTGCTTGGGATCGGTAGGCAGCGCGTCGAGATTCGCCAGCAGACTGGTGTTAAGCCAGGCGTGAACTTTCAAGCCGCGTTGCTTCGCCTCGGCGAGGGTCACGGCTAAAGGATCAAACTCCGCAGGTTGATCTTTCAATTCGACAGCCCGCGGTTCCCAACGGGAGCGGTAATACGAGTCGCCCCGCCCGCGCACCTGCACGATTAGAGTGTTGAAGCCGCTGTCGGCAGCGGCCTTCACCATCGCCTGAATTTTCGGAACCGAAGTCAGCGAAGTACGCACCACCCAAAGCGCGCGCACCTCGCCATTCGAAGCCGCGTTCGATGTCTGAACTGAGATGAACTTCTCTTGCGCTGCAACCGGCAAGCCGATGAGCAGGCCGACACTCACCCAGAGCGCGATGCGGAGTTTAAATGTCAGCCAATCCATAGTTCTGATACCCCTCGTCACACACGCGCCTTCCACGTTGACCTGCTGTTAAGAAGGGGCGGAGTTAATCCGCCCCGTGGTTTTGAAGAGCGCTCTTAATACTGATAGCGCAGCGACACCTGAACCGAACGCGGAGCATACTGCACGGCCGTGCTGGTGATTGCACCGAAATTAGTGGCCGTGATGGCCACGCTGGGGAAGCCATACTGCACGTGATTGAAGGCGTTGAAGAAATCAGCTCGCACGGTAAATTTGTGATTCTCCCACGGCATTAGGAATGTTTTCATGAGACCGAAGTCTACGTTTTTCACCCCATCCAGAAAGAAAGTGTTACGTCCGACGATGGGTGTATTGGAATCAGCGATATTGAGCTGGCGAAAAGCTGACGCCGGCAAAGCCGTCCGGGACGTGGCAGGGAGACTGACGCTGTTACCCAATATTGATGGGTCAAGAATCACGGGGCGACTCTCACCAAAGCCGTCAAAGTTTAAATCCTGCGCAGTGGTGGTAACCGTAAACGGAGTTCCCTTCGACAACTTCACGACGGGTGAAACTTGCCAGCCCCCAAGTATTTGGCCAAGCACACCTTTCTCGCCGCGGAAGAATGGCAGGCGATAGGTACCGTAAATGGTGAACCGGTGTGGCGTGTGGAAACGCGATAGGCCGCGACCCGCCCGCTTGTCGTTACCATTCTGATTGCTATCACCGGTACCCACCGCCGTAGCCTCGGAGGTAGTGTCGATGGATTTGCTCCAGGTGTAGGCCGCCTGAAAACTCAAATCGCGGCTCAAGCGTTTCTGAAAGTCAGCTTGCATGGCATGGTAGTAACTCCAGGCGTTGTTGCTGACTGCGAGATTCGTGGTGTAGAGGCCGTTTGGCCGGCGCTCGTTTACGCGTGGTACGCGGAAACTGTATTCAAACTCCCCGATCGGCACTACAGTCGGACACTGCGCGTTGATTAGCGCCGTGGTTGTGCCCGCACACACAAAATTCGCGGCCAGCTTGATTACCTGACCTCTGAGGTTCGCAGGATTATTTGGGTGATTGGCCACTCTCACGCCGTTCACCGGATCGTGCAACGGCAAATTGTCCAGAGAGTATTTTAGTAGTCCAATGCCCCGATTGCCCGTGTAGCTCACGCGTAAAGAAGAGGAAAACGGCAGCTGCCGATCAAGGGTCAAGTTCCATTGCTGCGTGTAGGGCATTTCCAACCCGGGATCGATGGCCGTGATCGTGTGGCGGGTGGTTTGCGGACCCGGGACGAAGGCAAAACCGTTGGTTGGATCAGCCAGGTTAACCGGATTGAATTGCGCAGAAGCAACACCGGATTGGTTATAGAAAAAGGCGTTGGGCGGATTAAAGCGAACGGTCGCACCACCCTGTGAGAAGACCGACTGGAAGATGCGCCCATGGTAAATTCCATAGCCACCGCGAATCGAAGAGTCGCCCGACCTGCCAAACAGGCGGTTCATAAAGCCTTCTTCAAATCGGGGACTCCAGGCGAACCCGACTCTGGGCTCCCAGTTGTCTTTATCAGCCTTGATACCGTAAGTGATGCGGCCAACTGCTTCTTTAGGCGCGGAGATGTATTCATAACGCAAGCCGAGATTGAGCGTTAAGTTCTCACGAATTTTCCAGTTGTCTTCAACGTACAAGTTTGACTCATTAA
>DATKIS010001127.1:0-2334 GCA_035543975.1 Pyrinomonadaceae bacterium | reverse complement strand
GCACGTGGCATCCGAAACGTTACCCACGCATAGAAACCCGTGATTACCACTAGGATCGCCGTGAGAATATCGGTCATTGCACCTTCCAGTTTGCTAATGCTACACGACCATCACCCGTTCTGAACCTTGGCGGTGTGACCTAGGTTTCCGTCGCCCTAACGTTCTTTCGCTAAGCTGCGCCGAGGCCACACGTGCCGAGGGCGCAGCGGACGAAGTCCGCTGTGCACGAGGCGCTTCAGCGCCGGGCCAGACACGGGCCCGGCGCCAGCTTCAGCGAATAGTTGGGCGGCGTATCGACAATGGAATGGAATGGAGCGGTGCCAACAAATGAGATAGGCGCTCCCGTAAACGGGATTACGCTATTCGCTGTCCTGACGCCCCGGCACGAAGATCTCTACGCCGGTACTCGGATCCGTGGTCACCGCTCCGACCGCGATAATACAACAGCAACCTTGTGAGTGCGCAAGCTCAACTATCGCCCCGCTTTACTCGGGCTTGGGCGACGATGCGCAAATCGGGGCGCGTCGGTCAACCGCCAAGTCAATCGACCGCCTCCGACTGTGGTTGGAGACTTCTCGCGAGATGACTTCTTGCGTGATGCGCGTGTATCGGCGAGGCTCGACGCCGTATCTTCGGAGAGGGCGAGGAAGATCTTCCAAGGACCAAGATGGTCCATCGAAAGTCGGTATCCATCGCTGCGCTCCTTTCTGCGACACTCTTCGACTTGGCTGGGGCGCGCTCACGATTACTGGCCGCCGCAATCGCGCTCCCCGGCGTGGCGGCACCGGCGTATAGCGCGTCGATCTTGCGAGGAGTTTCGCAAAGCCTGTGGCGATCTTCCACTCCCAAACTCCCATCCATCCGCTTTGCGCCCCTCGCTCGAGTCGTGATCTCAGGGGATCGAGGGATCGCGGGCGCCGCTCAATACTCATGAGTCCGAATCCGACGAAGGGAGCAAGAACTGCAGAATTGGTAAGTCCTGCGCCGCCACAAGCACTTCGATCGATCGCGGCGCGCCCGGAACCCGCGAGATCAGGCCGTTCTTGTCCAACGTAAGCACCATCTGATGAACCGCAGGTGGCGTCACGCGAAAGTAGCGCTGCAGGTCGGATTCCGCCGGTGGTCTACCGTGAATCCTAGTGTAGACATAGATGAATGCGAGATACCGACCTTGGACCGTCGTGAACGCTTTCACGCTTTCGATTCTCGCATGTCTTTCGTCCGCCCAACGAGTTTCAAGCTAAGCTGCGCGGCCGGAGCCGCGCCGCTACGCGAATAGCGGCAGGCTGGTTGCGCGCGCATACCGCTGGATAGCGCGGCGCGAAGTGCAACCAGCATGACGCCGCGACGCTGGTGTTCGGCCCAGGCGCTTCAGCGCCGGATCGAAGCCGGGCCGCGTCAGCTTCAGCTTGGAGTTAGGCGCCGCCGTCGTGGTACTCGACTCCTGGCTCTCGACGCAGCAGATCGCTGTATTTATGCAGCGGTTCATTACGAAATCGGAGCAGGAAGCTCAGGTCTGCAGCTCGATAGCAGATCTGAACCACCAGAGCTTCGATTTGCGACTCCGACTCGATTCCCTCAGCGAGTGCACGCTTAATGGCTTGTCGGGTGGAACGCCGGAATGATTCGGCCGGTGTCGGCGCGTCTACTACCTCCAACGCGTCGCGGAACGCGCTGAGTAGAAGATTCGCTTCTTCCTTGGACCTTTCCAGCTTCTTCGCGATCCGATCTAACGGCCAAGATTCACGAATCGCTCGATCGAGGACTCGAACATCCTCGGGCATGTATTGGTCGAATCGCAGGTTTCCTCGATGATCGGCGTAGTTGTCATAGCTGTAGCTGTAGGTTTCCGCTGCGAGGAGTTCCCAACGGTCAAGCTGGTTCATTACAACCTCCCGTCTCCGTTATCCGAAAGCTAGCACAGGAAGGTGCCGTGCGCCTCATACATCCCCGGAGCGTACGTTCTGCAACCGAACTGATCGTGATAACGGGGCGGCCAAGCCACTGCGGGCGCGAACCAACAGAACGGCTCCGCGAACGCGTTGCTATGCGGCGACCGAAAGCGTTCGAGCCGCGCGACGCGCGGCATCGGGTTCCCGTGCATCCGAGCGGCGTGCGCGGATGCCATTGCAACTGGCGACATCGGTCCGACGGCGCACGGTTTCTCGTCGTTCCTCCGCCCGCACACGTTGTCGGGAGTGGGATTTGCGAGCGCCTAACGGCATACACGCTAAGCTGTGCGGCCACGGCCCACGTGCCGAAGCCGATGCGGCGCGGCGGTTGCCGCGCATGACGTTCGGAGAACCGAGTCGCGAACTGCAACCGCCGCGACGC
>DATKIS010001126.1:0-3543 GCA_035543975.1 Pyrinomonadaceae bacterium | reverse complement strand
ATTCTTGACACGCCCACCCTCTCGGCCTAGACTGATCCTACTTGAAAAAAGAATAAGGAAGGCTGTTCTGGCCACCCCCTAACACTTGGGGATTACGGCTTGAGTAGAGTCCAATACTGCGACTCTCATACAGTAACTACGGTGAACGTAAGCACTGCTTCCGACGATAATTAGATTCCGGAGCTTTCCGGTTTTCTCGCCCCATCAGGCCCTTAATCAACCCGGTGGGGCGATGTCGTGTCTGGTATCGGAAAAAGGGGAACAGGGGAAAGGGTAGGGGTAAACAAAGCCTCAACCCGTTCTCCTTTTTCCTTCTGCTCGGCGCCCGGTTTCACCTCACATAGATCGGATTCGAAATAATCCATGGCTGATCGCTTACCGGTTGCGGGAGCTGGGGCAGATAAACCTCAAGCCGGTAGCTTCCCTTCTCGCGTACCACGAACTCCTTCACCCTTAGCCCGCTCTCGTCCTGCACCGGCGTTCCGTCCTTCAACAAAACCATGCGGCTGGGAAGTGGGGAACTGGCAAACAGTCGGACCTCCTGTTGCAGCGCTATTTCATCCCCCTGAATCTTGTTCTCAGTTCCGTTTGACGCCGTAAACCGAAAGCCCGTTGTGTCCCCAAAGAGATCGTAACCGATGAAGCAGTGACCGCCGCTGAGGGTCTCCAGCAAAGTGGCCGCGGTAAGAGCCTTGTCCTTCGGCAGCAGCAAGTGAATTCTCACTAGATGAAAACTTCGTTCATAGGGATCGAGTTGCAGGCCAAGCAAGGTCTTGCCTGATGAGTCGATCAAACTGGCCCCGATGTTTGCGTGCGCGTCGTTACCAGCAACCGCCACCAACTTTCGGCCGGTTGCCGATATCGCTTCGTCCCATTTCTTCAAGTTCTCGGCTGGCCGCCGGTAGAAGGTCGCAAACAGCAAATCGGGATAACTCCGCAACGACCACAGCCCATCGAAGAACATCATGAAGGGTCTGATCTGTCGCGCGTTGGTATAGACATTGTAGACCTCAACGCCGTGGTAACCGCTAGCGTCCCAGCTTTTAAACTCCTGCGGATAGGCAACCACAGCAAAGGAACCCTGAGACCCGGGATTAGAGAGAATGTCGAGAGTCGAAGGCTTGGTTGTCTTACCTGTAGTTTCATCCCCGGGGATGATTAGCATCCGATCGGAGTTGGTAGCGCTTACTTCGTTGCCATTGAGAAAGACGATCCCCGCGTGACTTCCCTTCAGAGTCATCGCCGCGGTGTTGAAATCATTCGACGTGTGCTCCGTCATTACCACGAAGTCAAGCTGGTTTGATTTGGCGGCGGCGATAATGTCTTCAAAGTTTCCGCTGCTGTGGCCCCCGAGGAAGGAATGGACGTGTGCCACTCCTTTGAATTCTGTGAACTCAGAGTCAGGGGTTGTGATTGACCGCTCAGAGTCCAGCGCCTGGATGGCCGCGTGAAGTCGGCCCAACTTGTAGCGACGGTAACCGAAAGGGATTTGGGAAAGCAGCACCACAAGGACCAGGCCCAGTAGGAATTTCTTCCAAAGCTTCATTTACCAGAGCCTCGCTTGGAGCAGTGGGCAGTCAGATGTCACTCAGCACTGAGCACTGAGCACTGAGCATTTGATGTCACTACTTGAACTCTGCAGCTTGACCGCCCTTAGTCTTCAAAATCTACTGAGGCCACGTGCTCACTGATAGTCCTGCCAAAGTTTGCGGCCTTCACGTGTTCCGGGTGCACCGTATATGCCTCCAGCGCTGCGCGGTCCTTAAAGGTGGCCACCAGACCGCTGTCGTATGAACGAGGCAGCCGCAGCACGTCAAAGCCTACGGACAAGCTGTCGAGCTCCTTGATTACTGTTGCTAAGCTGCGAAGCAGACTAACGTGCTCCTCGCGAACTTCCGCCTCGACTTCCGCGCGATATTTCCAAATGACCATGTGGGTAAGCATAACAGTTAGGAATGAAGGCGGAAGGATGAAGGATGAAACTCGTTCTTCCCCCGTTCAACCCGGCTAACAAACCAAGCGCCAAGCTCTAGCAGAAAAACTCAAAGCAAGGAGTTCTTCTTCATCCTTCCGCCTTCATCCCTCATCCTTTCTTTTCCTCGCACCATTGACGAGTGACTTCGTGACGGTACACGAATAACTTTTCCAAACGCTGGTGAATCAAGATCGGCTCCACCAAACGCCCTAACCAACCGAGTGGTGGCTCGTAGTCTATTTCATCTCGAAGGATGGCCCCTTCGGAAGCCGGTTCGACGATGTGGCGGTGCCGCCAACTGTGAAACGGCCCCTTAATCTGAATATCTTCAAACATGTGTGGCGGATCATAAATGGTGTGCTCGGCAACCCATCTGATTTTGATCGGACCAAGGATCCCGGTTTCTATTATTGCCTGTGCGCCGACTTCTGAAATCTTAGCAGACTGAATCACACGGGCTTTTTCCGAAGGCGGCGTCAGCAGAGTTAGTACATCTGGCTGTTCGTGAAACTCGAAAACACGCTGGGGAGTCGCCCGGATAAAACTTTGCTTGACGAATCGCATCTATGACTTTGGTTTGGGACTCGGCTGTGGTGCAGGTTTTGGTTCTTCAATTTGAAGGCTAGTCCGCACGCTATCCCAGACCGGCATGGCTTTCTTGAGCGCTTTGTCCGGACCAAACAAGGTCAACACCACCAGCCGTTTTCCAATCACGCCCCAGTAGATTTCCGCCGCGCCGGGCTCACCATCCATGACGGCTCGAATCTTCACTCCTTCAACTTGGAGGGCACCTATCTCCGTGGTTGCTGGCGAAGATTCGGGCTTGGCTCCAGCATCCACAAAACCCTTTGTCGTGGCGGCCACATACTTATCAACCAGGACCCGTTTCGCCTCGGCTAGTTTCTCAGGAGTGGTGACGAGAGGACGAAAGACGAAGATTTTGACCTGGGCGTCGGAATCGGCACGTCCCAGAGTCAAATCCTGCGCGTCTGAATTGCTGGCGTCATTAAAGGACCAACCGCTCGGGTAGTTAAAGATTAAGCCGTCTTTAGTAAATTGTTTAGTCTCCGTAGCCTGCGAGAAAGCGGGGGCAGCGCAGAGCAATAGTAGAGAGAGTAGCTGGAAGAACTTAGAAAATGATTTCATGTTGTCCTCTGTAATGCACTTGATTTTTCGGTTTCAATCGCCAACCTGCCTTAGGTCCGAAGGAACGCCATTTAGTAGCCCCGTCCGTGAGGGCGGGGCTCTCAATCCTCTTATGTGCATAGGCCCGAAGGGCCGTCACAAATCGCGTCGCACCTTCGGCGCTCAAGCAACTAACATCTAACTTTCCCCGCCCTCACGGACGGGGCTACTAACTGCCGATCCTTCGGACCTAAGAAGCTCAGATTCAACCCGTCCGTAACTTTAGTTGCTCATTCAATAAATCCCAAACCTGCCGGACTTGTTTCTCGGTGGTGCGAATATTACCGACGGAAAGGCGCAGCGTCAGCTTGTCGTTCAGTTTCGTATGAGACAGCAAAGCTTTTCCGGTGGCGTTCACACCGTGCATGATCGCTTCGTTTAGA
>DATKIS010001125.1:0-2560 GCA_035543975.1 Pyrinomonadaceae bacterium | reverse complement strand
GTACGAGATAGAAGGCAATGAAGAAGCGGAACACCGTTTAGATATGAGTATTCAGAACTCACGCTGGCGTTGGATCATTGTCGGAGCCGTACTTGCTATTGCAATCGTTGCGGTTGTTCTTACCTCATTTAAGCCAAGCTCGAGCGTGCCTCTAACCAACCTGAACCACGTCGAAGAACTCCGCACTCGCTTCAATCAGGACATGAGCAAAGTCCGTATCTTGCTATTGCTTTCACCGACCTGACCGGCGTGCCTTGGGGGTGCCCGGCGGGTACAACAAGACATACTCAAGACGCATCCCTCCCCAAAGCTACGCGTGTACGTAGTTTGGTTTTCTATGATACCTACCGATAGGCGATCCGCCTGGAGTTGGACCGGTGGAGTGCTCGATGATCCTCGCGTTGTGCATTACTGGGATGAGCAGAAGAAGGTTGGCCGGTTCTTTGCCGGCAAAGACCCCGAAACGAGTGATCCCGACGTTGTCTGGGACGCCTTCTATCTTTACGGGCCGGACGCTCAGTGGCTCACAAAACCTGAACCATTACTGAGTACGGGAGCGACCGTCTTAGATAAGTTTGAGGTGTTGAAAACAGACTTAGGGCCTCTGCTGAAGTGAATCAAATGAACCTTGAATCTACCATTACCTGTCCCGAATGCGGCTTTGCGAAAACCGAGCAAATGCCGACTGACGCTTGCCTGTTCTTCTACGAGTGCGAAGGCTGTCACGTTTTACTAAAACCGCTGGCGGGCGATTGCTGTGTGTTCTGTTCGTATGGGAGTCAGAAATGCCCGCCGCATGATCAGTGAAGTAAGTTGTTGCCCCACTTAGGGTCTCGAGAGTTCGCATTGATTTCGGAACGTCGTAAGGCCCAAACAGTCCAACTTTGCGCTCCACGGCCTCTTTTGGAGTGCGGCGGCTTGACGCCGCTTTGGCCCGGGGCGGCTTGACGCCACGCTTCTCTCGCAGAGTTCGAGCACTGGTCCGTCGGCTAGCGCTGAACGCGGGGGTTGTCATGTGCGCAATTAAGCCGCGTCAAGGCGCCGGATACCAAAGCGGCGTCAAGCCGCCGCACTCCAAAGAGTTGAGTAACACTAAGCAATTACCAGACAAATTCCTGCTAGTCCGAACGAACCGAGAGTTTACTCAGAGTTCAGATACGGTTCAGATAGATGTAACACGCTCCGCCTAAATTCTAGCCTCGCATTTAGTTTGCAAACTCAAGTCTGTTGTGGAGAAACACATGCCTTCTTCTACTGTCTTTGCCCGAAGGTCTCCGCTCATAATCGCCGGTTTTCTAGTTGCGTCGTTGGTCTTGCTGGGACTTGGTTGCAGCGGTGGCGCGGGCCCGGGCCCCGGCGGCACCGTCAATCTGCAAGGCGCGGGCGCCACTTTCCCCAATCCGCTTTACCAGAAGTGGATTAGCGAATACGGCAAGCTTCATCCAAACATGCGTATCGATTACCAGTCCATCGGATCGGGTGGCGGCATCAAGCAGATCCAGGCGCAAACGGTAGACTTCGGTGCTTCGGACGCTCCGATGAGCGACGAAGATTTGAAAGCCACGCCGGGAGCGATCCTGCACATCCCCACCGTGTTGGGCGCGGTTGTGGTTACCTACAATGTGCCGAGCATTACTCAGCCACTCAATCTTTCCGCCGACGTAATAGCCGACATTTTTCTGGGCAAGATCAAGAAGTGGAACGATCCGCGTCTCGAGCAGGACAATCCCAGTGCTGACCTCCCGGCCGCGGACATTACCGTGGTTCACCGCGCGGACGGTAGCGGCACCTCGTTTGTGTTTACTGACTACCTCTCGAAGGTGAGTCCGGAGTGGAACGACAAGGTGGGTGCTGACAAGTCGCCCAAGTGGCCGGTCGGACAGGGTGGCAAAGGTAATGAAGGGGTGACGGGCCAGATCAAGCAGCAACCAAATACCATCGGCTATGTCGAACTGGCGTACTCAGTGCAAAACAAGCTGCCGGCGGCATTGGTTAAGAACGGAGCGGGAAAGTTTGTCGCGCCATCGATTGAAGCGGTGACGGCCGCGGCGGCCTCAGCTTCCGCTCAAACCCCTGACGACCTGCGAGTTTCTATTACTAATGCGGCCGGAGAGGGCGCCTACCCGATTTCAGCCTACACTTACATCCTGGCTTACAAGGAACAAAAGAGCGCCCAGAAGGGCAAGGCCCTGGTCGACTTTCTCTGGTGGGGAATCCACGACGGTGAGCAGTTTGCGAAGCCCTTGGATTATGCGCCGCTGCCGGCGGAGATCGTAAAGCGAGCCGAGGCGAAGATTAGTTCGATCACCTTTGGAGGCCAGCCGCTACGGTGAGCTTAACTGGCTGGAGCCAAAACCAACCATGGACCAAGCCACGGAACAGCAACCCCCGCCGCTGAACAGAGCCAGCTCTCTGTGGCGGACGCTATCGCCTACCGGCAACACCGGCGACGCCATCTTTCGCCTGCTGTTGTTGGCGGCCGCGTCGCTCATGGTATTGATCGTGGGTTCAATGATCCTGGCCCTGGCGGCTAAATCAATGCCGACGATTCGTCAGGTTG
>DATKIS010001124.1:0-3622 GCA_035543975.1 Pyrinomonadaceae bacterium | reverse complement strand
GTACGAGCCAGATCCACGACTTCGATGTCGGAAGGTCCGCAGGCGGTGTTCAATATCTCCTGCAACGCCAGCGCCGGATTGAATTGCGGATCATAGAGTAGTCCCCGCGCCACCGACTCACCCAGCAGCACAACGCGGCGGCGTGAACCTTTCGGAGGAATTCTCTGCACGTTAGCCCAAAGGTGCCAGGGGTCTCCTGCATTTACTCGAACGAAAGCGCGCCCATTGGCTTCGTCCGTTGCTTCCCAGGTTCCGACGCGAAGCTTTCCAGGCGTGTTAACGGGTTTGGTTGGTTCTTCGGTAGAAGAGCCGGTTCGGTCCTGACACGTAGATAGTTGTGTAATAAGTCTGAGGATGCGTTCGCCGTCCTCTGACTCGAACAACTGCGCGAGCCGGTAGGCCGTGTTTTTTAATTGCCGGTGGTTATCGTTCATAGCAATTAGAAGAGCGTGTAGGTCTTGTAAGTGATCGCGTCGGGACGAATTTGCGCAGTCCGGCGCAACATAAACTCGGTCATTGCGCTGATCGCCGAACGGTCGATGATGAAGTCTTCGAGCACGAGCATGTCGAGACCGGAAAGGATAAAACAAATGAGTGCATCGACCGGGGTGCAGACGATAGGCTCGTAATTGAGATTGAATGAGGTGTTGAGCAGGATCGGACAACCGGTCAGTCGTTCGAAGACGCGAAGGAGTCGAGCAAATCGCGGGTTTGTTTCCTCATCGACAGTTTGCACGCGCGCCGATCCGTCAACGTGCGTTATGGCAGGTAGCTTTATAGGTGACGTCACCTGACAAGTTTCCAGCATGTATCTTGAAGCATGATCGAGATCGAAGTGGGCGGCAGCCCGGTCCTCCAGCACCGCGGGCGCAAAAGGGCGGAACGATTCGCGCTGTTTGATCATCGAGTTAATACGCTCCTGCATTGTTTCGCTGCGCGGATCCGCCAGAATCGAGCGGGCCCCCAGAGCACGTGGTCCAAACTCCATCCGACCCTGAAACCAGCCGACAACTTTGCCTGCGCTCAGCTTTTGCGCGACGGCTTCGAGTAGCTCAACTTCGCGACCACGGAAGTCCTGCGCCTTAAGTCCTGTCGACTCAATGACCGATGCCACCTCTTCACTGGTGAACGCTGGTCCAAGGTAGGCATGGCGAAAGATTAAGGATTCCGACTTCCCGTTCGTGCGGCGCTGGTGCGCAATCGCCGCCGCGCCGAGCGCCCCACCCGAATCGCCTGCCGCAGGCTGGACAAACACCTGTTTGAAAGGACCCTCGCGTTTGATTCTTCCATTGGCGACACAGTTAAGAGCCACCCCGCCGGCCATGCAAAGATTCTCACTGCCAGTCAGCTCGTGCAGGTATTTGAGCTTGTCCATCAGAAGTTCCTCAAGCACGTATTGCAGACTTCGCGCGAGATCTTTATGGAAGTCGAGGATCTCAGTTCTCGGCTGCCGCGGCGGATGGCCAAATAAACTCGACATCTTATCGGTGTACATTCGCTTAAAAGACTTGAAGTCGAAATAGTTCAAGTCAAGGAGATACTGGCCGCCGGGCTGATTGATGATCAGCTTCCTGATTAGGTCGATGTGGCGTGGTTGGCCGTAGGGAGCGAGCCCCATCACTTTGTACTCACCCTCGTTTACCTCGAAACCCAGGTAACCGGTGATTGTGCTGTAAAGCAGACCGAGTGAGTGGGGGAACTCAACAGTCTCCAGCATCTCCAAGTCCTTGCCATTGCCACGTCCAAAGCTAGTCGTGTCCCACTCGCCCACGCCGTCGACGGTGAAAATCGCTGCTTCATTAAAAGACGAATAGTAGAAACTGCTTGCGGCGTGAGCCTGATGATGGCCCACGTATTCGATCGGACCCTCGTAGCCCAGAATTTCCCGGATCTCACGCTTCGGTCGATGTGGATCGAGCCGTACCTGGACCTTCTTCTCAGACGATAGACCAGGCAGCATCATCGATAATTGGCGAGCCAACTTCTTCGTAGGCTCCTCGTAATAGGCAACGCAATCGACCTCATCGATAGTCAATCCCGCTTCTTCGAGGCAGTAGTTGAATGCGCGCTTCGGAATGCCTGCGTCATGTTTGCGACGCGAGAAGCGCTCCTCTTCCGCCGCAGCGATGAGCACTCCGTCTTTGAGCACGCAGCAGGCTGCATCGTGAAAGAAACAGGAAATCCCGATGATGTTGTTGGACATTCGAACCTCTTGTGATCTCATTTTGGCCTGAACGACTGAACCAGCTTTGCCCGAAGAGTGTTTGCTCAACTCTTAGAGTCTTCTCTGCGACCTCCGCGTTTAAGTTAGTCGTGAGAACTCTTTAACGCAGAGGACGCCGACATCACCGAGAAGACTTCAACAAAGCCAAAGGAACTTTTTGCTTGCGCTTTTCGGGCAAAGCTGACTGAACCCCCGGAAGCGAACCGAATGACAATGCGAGTTACGAGTGTTTTATGAAGACGCTCAAGCGGGAAGAAATCGGGTGTCTCTGTCTTAAAGGAGTGTCTGTACTTCTTCTTCAGACAACGCTTCAACTTCTGTCAGCAGGCGCTCGTCTATGAGACATGCCAGTTCCGCAACAGTCGGATACTCGAATAGCTGGCGCAGGGGGAGCTCCACGCTGAACTCTTCGAAAAGCCGTGCATTCACTCTGGTAATCAACAACGAATGTCCACCGGCGTCGAAGAAGTTATCGTGTATTCCTACCCGCTCGCGTCTAAGAACTTGAGACCAGATTTGTGCCACCACCTCTTCTATCGGGTTGCTGGGCGCGACGTATGTGACTTCTAACTCCAGGCATGAGCGGTCCGGTCTCGGCAACAAGCGCCGATTGACTTTGCCGTTCGGCGTAAGCGGCAACTGATCGAGCAAAACATACTGGGCCGGCACCATGTAACCGGGGAGTTTTCTTTTCAGATGGCTTTTGAGTTTTGTTACGAGGTCATGTTGGTCCACTTCCGCAGTTGCCACAACATAGGCCACCAGTTCTTTGTGCTCTTCCGCTGACTCCCAAACGTTGAGTATTGCATCTTGCACGTCAGGAAGCTCTCGCAACGCCGCCTCGATCTCGCCCAGCTCAATCCGGAATCCACGCAGCTTTATCTGGTTGTCACGCCGGCCGAGAAACTGCAACGTCCCATCTTCGTGATACCGCGCCAAGTCGCCGGTTTGGTAAAGACGTGCGCCCGGTTTGCGGCTGTAAGGATGTGGTCCGAATTTGTCCGCTGTCACCGAGTTGCGGTTTAGATAACCGCGCGCCAAGCTGGTGCTGCCCAAATACAATTCACCGGCAACTCCGACGGGTACAGGTTCCAACCTGTCGTCTAATAGATAAACCTCGGTATTCGCAACCGGCCGTCCGATCGTTGGTTCTGACGTCGCCCCTTTCTTCAATCGCTTGTAGGTCGAGTAGGTAGTGTCTTCCGATGGACCATAGAGATTCAGTACTGCGCGCACAGTTTCCTGCTCATAGATCGCCTGGACCAGGCTGTTCGCCAATGGCTCGCCGGCCAGATTGACGGTTGTCACCGATTTGGGAATAGCCTTCATTCTCACCAACTCAGTCATCGCCGACGGTACGGTATTGATCAGCGTTACCTCGTCGGCGGAATGCAGACT
>DATKIS010001123.1:0-3229 GCA_035543975.1 Pyrinomonadaceae bacterium | reverse complement strand
GAACGTAGCCCGGTCGACGTGGTTTCAGACGTTGTCAAATACGTTTGTGAGGAAGCACGTACTGGTAGACGCGGCAGGGATTTTTCAGCGATTGACCGCGCAGTAGTGACAATACCAGTCAACATGCAAGGATATCGGCGCGCAGCCCTTAGGGATGCCTTCCGACTTGCGGGAGTTACGATTGTTCAGTTCATTCACGAACCACATGCAGCGCTTTACGGATACCTTCGTTCAGCTGATAACTACGAGTCAATGCTCCGTCGTTACGATCGGAAACTATTGTTGGTTTTCGATTGGGGGGGCGGCACCGTCGATCTCACACTGTGTCGACTAACGAATGGTATGTTGGTTCAGGTGGCAAATGACGGTACAAGCGAAGTTGGCGGCGACGTGTTTGACGACACACTAAAGAACGAGGTAGTTAGTCAGGTTTATCAGCGGCGAAATCTAGATGACTCGGTAGAAACGCATCCGGATGCTATGACGCGCTTGCTCCACCAGTGCGAGAGAGCAAAAATTGATCTATCAGAGCGAATGAGAGTTGAGTTGTACGTAGGCAGTTTTTTCAGAGGTGTTGCAAACGAGGAACTCGACTTCAGTCTTGGCCGTACAGAATTAGAGGGCATTACAGCCTCGCTTCTCGACAAAGGAATAGGGCGAATTACCAGTCTGCTCGAAGCGGCCGGCATCTCGACGTCGCAGATTGCACTCTGTCTCGCTACAGGCGGCATGGCTAATATGCCCGCAATAAAAAGTCGTCTGCACGAACTCTTCGGACCACAACGTGTTCATCTTGCCGAAAGCAGCGGCACGTTAATCGCGGAAGGGTCAGCGTGGATCGCTCACGACGAAGCCCGTTTGCGGCTATCTAAGCACCTCGAACTTCTTCTCGCGAGGAATTCTTTCATGCAATTGGTTAAAGCTGGTACGGAAATGCCCAGAGAAGGTGAGGTACAGCGAGATCAATTTCATCTTTACTGTGTGGACCCGCGTGATGGACATGCGAAGTTTCAGTTGCAATCGCCGATGCGCCCGGGATCGAACGTTCTACCAAACGACCTTCGTACGCCATTAGAAAACTTGGTCATTAAGGTCGACGGAGCGACTCAGCCGTTTAGGGAACGCCTCGAACTTGATATTCAAATTGACGATAATCTTGTCTTGCATGTGCAAGCACGTTCTCTGAACAAAAAGGACCTTGCAGAGTGTCAGGTGCATAATTTGGAATTTGGACTAGCCCTTCCCATTGCGAATCGCGCAGGGCGAGAGGATGAAATTGAAGTCGCAGACGAAGTCCGAGCAAGTAATCAAGGCTCAGTCGTGTTGCGTTCGAATATTGCTGATCGAGTCGATGAAAGATTGGTGCCAGGGGAATTGCTTCACACTTACAATGCCACGTACTTTGATAGACGAAACGACCCACCAGAAACACAAACTAGTGAACAACTGTATTACAAGCCGTGCGACTCTTGTGGTCGCGATTCGAACGATCCTCTCTGCACGTGTGGGCCTCCCATGACTTAAGACTCATCCAGTTCTGGCCGCCATCCCTCCAAGTACTTATCGACAAGCGCAAATAATTCCTCCTCCCCCTGTGGAGACGTGTTCTTAAGTTCGCTTACTCGACGCTTCAACTCCTCTTCGCTTCCGAAAAGGTCGGTCAACACCGACCAATGCAACTGAGGAGTGTGATGAACGGCTCGACTGCCGAACGCAAAACTTTTTATTTCCGTTTTCGCCGCTTTCAGGATCGCTAACGTCAGCGGCGGGCGATCTGGAATCTCAAGCATGGGTTCATCCGAGCTAGTATCGCTCTTCGTGATGGCAAGCATTCTCAACAGGTCGGTCTCTCCCGCAAGCTCTGCAGTAGATGCCGCACGCAATTCAGCTCGCCACTTTCTTTCAAAATCGCGCGCACTACTTTCAGGAATCAGCTTGTGACCAGCATTTTCCCGGTACCCGACGAAAGTGATTAGCGCCAGCTTGGAGGACAGCGTTCTAACTTCCGGTAGAATCTCGTTGACGGCGGCTTGTATTGCTTCGGCGGTACCAAGTGTTCGGAATAATCTGTAAGCAACGCGGCCAACAACGAACCCCGGTCTCGGTATCCACAGAGACTGAGTTGTTGAGGGCACTTCAGGCATGAGGTTTAACAAGACGATAACGCCCGGTACTACTTTATCCGGGGAGATTTTGTCTTCGAATATTTCCAGTGACGAGATAACCGCTTCCAAGCGCTCAAAGTCGAGGCTGCGCAAGAAGCTGTCCAACGCATGTTTGTCATGCATGAGTGCGAAGGCTCGTTCCGCATCGGTAAAGGCTTTGAAACTGCTACCCGCAACTCCTTCGATATACAGCCTCAGAATTTCTTGGTGAGCCACACGGCGATCACGTAACCAATGGGCGCCCCATTCTGCTCCGAAATGGCTGCCTCCAACGTGGCGTGCGGCTGCTGGGAACAGCCGCAAGATCATGGAACGTATTACTTCGTGATGATTGCCGGACGACTCGACTAACTGGTCAATAGATTGCTTTAGCCGCGGTGGATCTCCTTGACGGCTGAGTGAAGTGCTGTCGGCAGTGGTTAGTCCTTCAATTGCGTTAATAAGCTGAAGGTGAACCTGGGGAAGAAAGGTACGAATTGCTTCCAGTGCTAAAACATCCGTGAGCAAAATCTGGCCGTCTAGACGTCGCACGGTGATTCGAATCGCGGCCGCGTAGCGCCGCACGTCGCGCACGTTTCGCATCAATGGCCAGATCACTTCCTCAAACACGTCCGGCCATAGGGCGCTGTCGAACGGGCCAGGGTTTTCAAGGTCTGAAAGCGCGCCGTCAATTGCACTTAGCAGCTGACTGCGAAGAATAGCCGTGGGTACAGCGGGTAGGTCAGTGGCCAGTTGTAGAATTTTTTCGAGATAATCTCTCCCAGGGATGCCATCCTGCGACAGCGCGTCTTCTACACGTGAGCGATCAAAAGCCACCACATAAATGATGTTTGGAAATTTTGCTATCAATCGAATTAGTTTGAAAACTTCGCGTATTTCCTCCGTCGACAGCCGATCGACGTCGTCCAGAATTACGACTACCGGCTTTTCAAGCGACGCCAGAGCCTTCTCAACCCTCTCTCGGAGGGCACCGATTCCACCCTTTCGTCGTCGTCCGATCGTACCGAAAAGTTTGGAAGCAGCTGTTCCTCGTGCGATCCAGGGCCCAACCAACGGAAGCCAGC
>DATKIS010001122.1:0-4155 GCA_035543975.1 Pyrinomonadaceae bacterium | reverse complement strand
CTGAAGGTGGCCGGGTTCAGCAGTCCGAATGTCCGCGTAGTTGATGTGACAGATCCGCAGGCGCCGGTGCAGTTGTCGGCTGCAGCGGTAAAGGCGGACGCCGGCTATGCAGTGAGAGTGGAGCCGACAGGGCCGGGGCTGCGGACGCTGATGGCCTTTACGGAAGAGCAGATGAGTCACCCAGTGGCGGTCACGGGGAACCAGCCGTCGAGTTGGCACGAGGCGACGAATGGTGCGGACATGGTGGTGATCACGCACGGAGACTTCCGGCAGGCGATCGAACCGCTGGCGAGTTTGCGGCGTAGCCAGGGACTGACCGTGGCGTTGGTAGACGTGGAAGACGTCTACGATGAGTACAGTTATGGAGTGCACACGCCGGCAGCGATCAGGAGTTTCCTGGCCGAGGCGGTCGGGAAATGGAGCCGAAAGCCAAATTATCTGCTGCTGGTGGGTGATAGCAGCTGGGACCCGCGGAACCATCTGAACAAGGGCGAGAATGATCTGGTGCCGACAAAGTTAATCGACACAGTCGGGATGGAGACGGGGTCGGACGATTGGCTGGCGGACTTCAACGATGTGGGGCTGCCGAGTCTGGCCATCGGTCGTTTACCGGCGCGGACGGTTGCGGAAGTGAATCTGATGGTCGGGAAGATCCTCGGTTATGAGCAGGAGCGGGAGCTGAATGCGCCACTGCGAGGAGCGGTGATGGTGGCTGACCGGGGATTCGAAAACCAGAGCAGCCAAACGGGGGCGCTGCTGCCGGCGGGTGTGACGGTGCAGACGATCAACCGGGCGGCGGTGGGAAGCGACGGGATGATGAGTGGGCAGATAGTGGACGCGCTGAATCAGGGCCCGATGATCGTTAACTACTACGGGCACGGGTCGGTGCGGGTGTGGACGGGCGCCGGTCTGCTGAATTCTGATCTGGCGAGTGCGCTGACGAATACAAATCGACTGTCGGTGTACGTAATGATGACCTGCCTGAATGGCTATGCGAGCGACGCCAACGTCGACAGTTTGGCCGAGGCGACACTGAAGGCGCCAAATGGTGGGGCAGTGGCAGTGTGGGCGTCGTCAGGGTTCACGAACCCGCAACCGCAGTTTGAGTTGAATATGGAGTTTTACCGGCAGCTGTTTGGCGGTCAGGGAGTGAGCCAGGGAATGAGATTAGGCGACGCGGCCCGCAATGCTAAGGCGGCGACCGCGGACCTGGATGTGCGCCGCACCTGGATACTGCTCGGCGATCCGGCGATGCGCCTGCGTTAATTTGGAGTGCGGCGGCTCGACGACGCTTTTGTGTTCGTAAGCTTGAGGCTGCCTTGCCCGAGTACGCGCTCTTTCCGTTAGTCGAATATAGCAGCGGGCCAACTTTCTTAGACTGCTCTCCCTTGACACAACTTATGCGGCGTCAAGCTGCCGCATACCAAAGCGGCGTCGAGCCGTCGCAAAACTAAAGCGGCGTCAAGCCGCCGCAGACCAAAGCGGCGTCAAGCCGCCGCAGACCAAAGCGGCGTCAAGCCGCCGCACTCCAAAACGAGTCGCCGCACTCCAATAAGGAAGCCGCCGCGATTCAAAGGTCTTCATCCGTCCACCATTTGCGAATCCGTTAGAACTCGACTTATTATCTTCTCCCGCGCCGCCGGAGTGGCGAAATTGGTATACGCACCAGACTCAAAATCTGGCGAGGTCAAACTCATGTCGGTTCGAGTCCGACCTCCGGCACCATAAATTCCCCAATCGTTCTCGAAACACCCCTTCCGTTGCTGGTCTTCTCCGGGTTCAGATGCTCCCGGCTCGACAAGCGACTCGCAGGTCAATAGAATCAGCCTACCGCCCCCTCCGTAAACCTTCTCTCCCGCAAACAACCTTAGTGTTGGAAGGATGAAATAATGAGAAAGATACTTTCTATTCTGGTGGTATTGGCCTTTCTAGCGACGATGGCGATACCGGCTTCAGCGAAAACGTGTGGGCAAATGCGCCACCGTCACAGCAGGGTAACTCATACACACTACAGCTGTGTGGGTGATGGGCATCGTCATGGGCGAAGTTTCTGGCAGAAGCATCGTGACAAACTAACGACTGCGGGAGGCATCGGCGCGGGCGCGTTAATTGGCAGTATTGCGGGGGGCAAGAAGGGCGCTGCGATAGGCGCGCTGGCGGGCGGTGGAGGTGCAGCAGTTTACACCTATGGCATTCGCAAGCGACGTCGCAGTTCGCGCTACTAAGTCTTATCCATCAGACCGCGTTTTACTTCCCGATGCTAGCTTCAGGCACTTTGCGTGTGGAGCGTCTGCCTTTTTGAGGGCAGCTGCTCGACCCCGCGACAGTGGCACTTGACCCCTTTCTGACCCAGATCAACTCACCAAACTAAACGACTTACGCCCGTGTAAAAACATGTTTGCCACCGCTTGGCAAAATCTGTAGAATGCTAGGGCTTTCCCTAAGGGTAGGGACGCAACCAGGCAATTCAGATTTCCAGTAGAACGCCTTCCCAGGATTCTTCCCCTTACCGCCCCGCTAAATTTCCCCCGAACTTAGGAGTGCCACAAAATGGTAACCAGCCCAAGATCAAGAATTCTCATCGTTGATGACGAGCCAGAGATTACCGCAATTCTGTCAGATCTCTTCGAGAATCAACACGATTGCACCACCGCAGGTTCTGCGGAGGAAGCTCTCCAAAAGTTTGGCAAGATGGATTTTGAGCTGGTAGTCAGCGATATCACCATGCCTGGGATGAGCGGTCTCGAAATGATTCCGCACGTCAAAAATATGAGGCCCAACACGGTGGTCGTGATGATCAGCGGGATGCAAACGGTTGAGAGCGCTATTGGTGCCTTGCGTCTCGGCGCTTTTGACTATGTCATGAAGCCGTTTGATCTGCGGCAAGTGGAAGCCGTGGTGAAACGGGCGCTCGATCATCAGGAGCTGATAGTTGCCAAGCAGCGCTACGAAGATCATCTGGAGGAACTGGTTGAGCAACGAACCGCCGAACTCGATCAAGCACTAAACTCTTTGGAAGATGCATATCGCTCCACACTTAGAGCGCTGACGGCGGCTTTGGAAACGAGAGACCTGGAAACGCATGGTCATTCCGAGCGCGTGGTTACTTACAGCTTGCGACTCGGACGCGAATATGGCCTGGACAGTCAGCGAACGAAGGCGCTCGAGTTTGGTTCTTTGCTTCACGATATCGGGAAGATCGGGGTGCCTGATTCAATCCTCCGCAAACCTGCCAAGCTCACCGATGAGGAATGGGTGCTGATGCGCCAACACCCAGTTCACGGTCAACAAATCTTGCGCGGCATTGAATTTCTCGAAGGAGCGGCGAAAGTCGTAGCTCAACATCACGAGAAGTGGGATGGCACCGGCTATCCACTGGGATTGACGGGCGACGACATCGATATGTGTGCTCGCATTTTCTCCGTTGCGGACGCCTTCGACGCCATGACCAGCGATCGCGTTTATCGGAAAGGGAAGCCCTATGAGGCGGCCGCTCAGGAATTGGACGACTGGGCCGGCAAACAATTTGACCCGAAGGTGGTCGAGGCGTTTCACCGCGTACCCAAAGAGGACTGGGCGGAGTTACACGCGCGCTCCCTGGTCAAGAAGGAAGATCCTCTCGACGTGCGCCGCATGATTGAGGTGCTGGAATCGCAACTCGAGGCTGCGGTCGTCTAGAGATAGAGCAGCGGTCGGATTCGGATAAAGTCAGAGGTCGAAAGGCCTCTGACTTTTTTTAGGGCTGGGCGGGCACGACATAACCTCGTCGTGAACGCAGACTCAATCCGACCCGGCGCGATGCTACTTCAATTCGCCGATATTCCCCTGGCGCAGCAGCCGCCAGCGGGCGCTTCGGGCGGTAAGTGACGACATATTCGGCGCCAATCTCCTTCGCGGCCTCCTTCGCCTGGGTCAACATCTCTTCGCTGGTTTTAGGTAAGTAAATGCGGCCGCCGGTTTCATCGGCCAGGACAGTCAGGGTTTGCTGACTTTTCTTCAGCTCGGCTTCGTAGGCTTTTCGTTGTCGCTTCATCGCCGGGTCAAACCTAATACTATTGAAGACGTAGGTAGGGCTACGCGTGGTTCCCGCAGGTAGCGTGGGATCGTTACTGCTGATGGGATCGTGAGAGGTCGGCAGTTGTCGAACGGTGTCGT
>DATKIS010001121.1:0-7289 GCA_035543975.1 Pyrinomonadaceae bacterium | reverse complement strand
GAAGTGGTTGAAGAAGAACAGGCGGATATTAAGAACGCTCGACTCGCACCGGACGTGATCTTTGTGGGCGAAAGCGAGGAGGTCACCTTTGGCGCCCGGATTCCCTACGACGTGAGTTCCGGCGCTCCCCAGGTTTCGCTTCAGAGAATCGACACTTTGGGAAACGTACTCAGTGTCGAAGGTGCGCTGGTCGACAACGGCGATGCGGCGCAAGGCGATCTCCGCAGCGGCGATGGCCTCTTCAGTTTCCGCCGAGTTTACGCAGCGGAGAATGCGGAGCAACTGCGCTTTCGCGTCAGTTACCAGCAGGGCGGGAATGAGTTGAAGTCGGAGGCTTTGCAACTGGGCTTCTACCACCAACTCACCGACGCGCAAATTGAGAGCATTAAAGCAACTCAACATGGCGCCGCCGAGCGTTACCAAAGTCTCCTCGCCTCGGCGGGCAAAGATCAGGCAATCGAAACGTTGCTGGTCGAGCTACGCCAGAACCCTACCGTGCTGCAAGCAACGGTCAACGCATCGCACAGCTCCATTTCCATGCTCTACGCGCCCGGCATTCTTGGCGGCCTGTCCCTGGACCCGCCCGGCACACGTGGTGGCGGCGGCGGCACAAGCTCAGCCTCGGCCATGGTGAATCACCCCGCCTCGAGTTTCTCCAGCGTTCCTTTGCAACTTCCGGTCGAGGAAGACGATGAGGAAGACGACCGGATTGGAAATAAGCGGGCGCTCATCCTCTCGCCTTTCCGCGATCAATTCGCGCCGTGGGACGAGGGGGAGATGGTTTCGCAAATGTTAGGAAACTCCGAATGTCCAACTTACAACGTGGAGTATTACAGCGAAAATGTCGGCGTCAACTATCTCTGGAATCTCGACAGCTACGGGTTGATCGTCATCGTTACCCACGGTGACATGCAAGAAACGTTTGTCCACCCGGCGTTCCATCGTTTGCCTCCCAATAGCGAACTGGTCGCCCTCTCCATGCGCGACGACATAGACGCCGCCGGAGTTTTTCGCCTCCACCAGAAAGACCTTTTCGCCGGGAGACTAACTATCCGCGGCACCAATGCCGAAGCCTTTTTCGCCGCCCTACCGAATTACATCGAGTACTACACCGCCGGAGAGATGCCAAACAGCATGGTCTACGTGGCGGCCTGTCATTCCCTCAACAACAGTTCGATGGCCGATGCGTTTTTAGGCCGAGGTACCCAGACGTATTTCGGTTACTCAAAAGCGGTTGCCTCCGACTTCGCCTTTGGTATCGCGCTGAACTTTATGGACAGCTTCTTCGGGCCGACGCCACACACTACGGGTGGACCCGAGGGGGCGTTCACACCTGGGCAAATTGATCCGACGACCGGAGCAGAGTTCATGATGCGCGGATCACAGACGCTCAATAGGCCGAGTGCTGAGTTTACCAACGGCGACTTCGAGAAAGGCAGCCTGAATAGCTGGGGTTTCGCGTTTGATTCAAGAGTATTGGGCCAACTCGGCAACATTACCCCGACCACTGGCGACTACATGGCGATGGTGTCGAAGAGCGACACCTGGTTTGGGTGGTTGCAGCAGGAATTCTGCCTGGACACGGATGTTACACACATCGAATTCGACTGGAACCTGATCACGGAGCAGCAATGCGACCAACTGAGCGCGGGCCCCGACCAACTGTGGATCCGCCTTACTGGGGACGATCTCTATCACCAACTCATAACCACCGATGTACTGCAGCAGTGTGGGAAGTTTGGGCCGACTACCGTCGACTTGCCCTCAGATGGTGTGGCCAAGGCCACTGGGTGGCAGCACGCCCTAATCGACATCACTGAAGTAGCTCGGCAGATGAACGGCAAAAAGGTCCAACTCGTCTTCGAGGTACGTCACGCTGTCAACTACGGCGACGTCGAAATCGATTCGGCGGTCCTCATCGATAACGTCCGGGTCGTCAGAGAGAACGACTCACTTCGACATTCAACCACCAACAAACACTAAGAAACGGAGCGCAGAACAATGAAACGATCTGGCGTACCGACAACATCCAGTTCGTGAATACGGGCAAGGAAATAAGGGAGGCGATTAGGTCCGCCAGCGCGAACCAGAATAAGAAGGGGAGCTCCGTTGAGAAGCTCCCCCTTCTTTTCGCTCATTTGTGTGCAATCCGGGAAGTTGTCTGCATCCGTACTTGCAACCTGTTATTCTGGAGGCTCCATATGATTTGAAGGATCGTCTGCGCAATGAAACTTATCGTCCTCGGTTCAGGCACTTCCCTACCACATCCCAGTCGCACTTCAGCTGCGCATTGGCTGGAGACTGAGAATGGATCCCTCCTGCTGGACCTGAGCGCCGACGCGCCCCACCGGATGGCCGCGGAACAACTAGACTGGGTCAACCTTGACGCCATCTGGATCAGCCATTTCCATTTAGACCACCTCGGAGGCCTCGCGCCGTTTCTGTTCGCAACCCGCGTCGCGCCCCAAATGCAGCGGCGTCAGAAGCCGCTTACCATATTCGGGCCCAAGCGTCTCCAGCAGCTACTTGAGACAATCGATCAGATCAACGACTACAAACTATTCAAACAGCCCTTTCCGCTTAAGCTGGTCGAGGTGGAGCCCGGCGCGAGTTTTGCGATATTGCCTGGACTCGACGCCACCACGTTCTCGACCCCACATACTACGGAGAGCCTGGCCATCCGCCTGACGGAAAAAACCGGCACGTCGATCGTGTACACTTCGGACACGGGTTACTCGGATGATCTTATTGAGTTTGCGAGGGCGGCCACACTCCTCTTGATGGAATGTTCTTTCTTTAAAAACAAGCCAGTGATAACTCACCTCGAACTAACGGAGGCCATGCACATAGCGGAAAAATGCAATCCACAAAAAGTTGTACTGAGTCATCTGTATTTTGAGTGGGACGGTATCGACCTTGCTTCGGAAACGCGCAAGCTTTGGCCTGGCGAAACGATCGAAGCGGTTGATGGTTTGCGACTGGAATTTTAGCTTAGAATATTTGGCAACCTTTGGGGGGGACGATCGGCGGGCGTGACACGAATCCCTCGACAGGACTTCGTTTTATTTCGCTGAGTTCGTGAATCGGTTCGAACTTCTAAACTATGTTAAGGCTTCTTCTGGCAATGTCGCTAATAATGTCCGCGCTGGAAACCAGCCATGGGCAGCCTGCTGGAAATTCACAGCGTCATCAAGGTGGTTCCCATTCAGATTTGCTCGAGATTGGTCACGCGTCCAGAATTCGGACCGTCACCGACTCGCCTGCCGAAGTCAAAATCATTTCCTACAACATCCGCTGGCGTGGTGGAGA
This sequence comes from Pyrinomonadaceae bacterium, assembly GCA_035543975.1. Lineage (GTDB taxonomy): Bacteria > Acidobacteriota > Blastocatellia > Pyrinomonadales > Pyrinomonadaceae > PSRF01. The sequence goes on along the minus strand of DATKIS010001121.1, from coordinate 3,980 downwards.
AGAACTGAACCAGCTGGCTCAACTCTTAAAAAGCGATCCCGAAATCGGTGGCGCCACACTGCTTGGATTGCAGGAGGTAGACCGAAACAAGAAGCGCACCGGCCACAAGAATACCGTCAAGATCCTGGCCGAAGAGTTGGGAATGTATTACGCCTGGGCCGCACCGCCGACCGCCAAAGCCGGAAAGGAAGAAGAAACGGGTGTAGCAATCTTGAGTTCATATCCGCTCACCCATGTTCATCGCATCGTGCTGCCGCATGCAGGTCCCGGAAAAAGACGACGCGTGGCGTTGGCCGCGACCGTGGCGCTGGGGAAAACCAGCCTGCGTGTTTATTCGGTTCATTGCGAAACCCGGATTTCGGTTGGTAAGAAGCTCGAACAAATGCGCGCCGTACTCGAGGATTTGGATCACTCTCACAAGAACCTGCCGGCAATTGTCGTTGGAGATTTCAACACCTGGGAGCCGAACGCCGTTGCCAGAACTTCCAAACTTTTCACCACGAATAATTTTCGCACGCCCTTTGACGAGCGGGCGACATTCTTTCGGCGAGTGTTATTCGTTTCAGTCGACTTGAAGCTTGATTGGATGTGGTTGCGAAATATCGAGCACTCAACTTACGGAATAAACCGCAAGATTAAGTTGTCTGATCACTGGCCGTTGTGGGTTGATCTAAATCTCAGCAAGGTATCCAGGTGAGGGTGGTGCATTTTGCGAACTTTAAAAACTGGCGAGATTGGCGTGATATGTTAAAGTGTTTTTCGTCCAGCAAACTTCTCTAAGTATTATTCCGATTATCTAAAACTACTGTGGGGATAACAGTATGAAGTGTCCAATGTGCGGTAGACGGGCTGGCTGGGCCAGAACCCGCTGCCCAGCTTGCAGAACTAAACTCGTTCAGTGGTATATCGTGGCCATTATTCTTTTCGTGGTAGCTTGCTTTGGTTTCCTGATGGTCATGGAGAAGCTGGGAAAATAAGTACCTTCTCACCTAACACCCCATTCCCAAATGCCGTAGAGAATCTTCTTATCCAGGGGCGTACCCGCCTGTTTCAGGGAGAGGATTATTTGGCCACGGTGATGTGACTCGTGTGAAATGAGATAACCGAGAAAAGCCACCGCGTGAGGCTTGAAACCCTTAACCTTGCCGCCCTGCTGAACGCTCTGGTTCAATAGAGTCTTAATAGCCTCGCCCGATGCGGTGAGCGACTTGCGCAGAAGCTGCTTATCAGCGGCGGCGTCTTTTTCCACCTTCTCCAAACTTATCAACAATTCCGGGGCGGCTGATTTCAGCCACATCAATCGCACATTGTGGATGTGTGCAAACTGTTCTCCGACAGTTCTGCCTTTTGAGGCTGACAAACTCACCAGCGCTGCGGAGTCGGTCGCCTCGATCAGGTAGAGATTGATCCGATTGTGAATTTCCCAGGTTTCAAGAAACGGCTTTTCGTCCATGGTGGGCTCCTGGTAAAGCAAACTGTTAGTTTGCTACGGTTCGTTACTCACGCTCATGAAGAATCTCGCACGACGCAAACTAACAGTTTGCGTTACATCAAAGCCGCAAACTGACAGATTGCTTTACGTCCACCTTCACCTGACGCGCACGATAATATTGTTGGTCGTCAGCGCGTTACCGGTCGCTCGTTGAAGTTCCGCGATTGCCTTGTTCAGGTCCGTCTGAGCTCGCAACTCATTTCCGCGTGCCGTAGTTAGTGCTGTTTGACGTTCCAGCACCAGGAACACTGTTGACTGCCCGGCGTCCAACTTTCGCTGCTCGCTTTGATATTGCTGTTCGCTGGCCGTCCGGGCGATACCTGCCGCCCGCAGGCGCGCTTCCCCACTACGCACCGCCTGCAAGGCATTCCTGACGTCTACCTGAATTGTCTGCTCCAGTTGCTCGCGCAGCGTACTGATACGCTGGCCTTCTACCAGCGAACGACCCAGTTGCCCTTCAGCCGTACGGTTGCGGAGCGGCAAGCTAATCTGAACGCCTACTCGGAAATTACTAAAGCGATTGCCAAGAAGATTCTGTATTGACTGGTTATAGCCACCAATCAAATTGGGCGAGATGGTCGCCACGGGCTGAGCGGGAAGGGGTTCCAGGCCCTGGAGCCGAGAGAGCAGATCCACGCGCTCGCGCAGCTGCGTGTTTGAACCAGTAAAGGGATTATTCCCGGCACTATTGATTGCGCCTGCTAAACCGATCATTCCGTAGCTGCCCACCAGATCTATCGCCGGTTTGGTCTGTTCCTTAAAGTACTTCTGATCGATTTGGTTTATCTCGCGCGCGAGGTTCGACTGTTGCAACTCAGGGCGGTTGTCCATGGCTGCCTTCAAAGCATCAGGCAAAGAGATTTGGGGAGTAACCAGGTCAACGGAATCGGTCGGGACTATCGAGACTGTCCACAGTTCCGCCTGGCGATTCTCTGCAATCAAGTTCTTGAGATTGTTCTCCGCTCGCGACACCTCCTCCAGCGAACCGAACAGGCTTTGTTCGAAACCCGCCACCTGGGCCTCTGCCGCAACCACGTCGATCGGAGCCAGGGCGCCTTCAGCCACCAGACGCTTGTTGTGTTCCAGCTGGGACCGGGAATCGCGCACCGCATCCCGTTGCACCTGCAAATTCCGCAGCGAGAACACAAGATCCCAGTAGGCTCGCTGCACGCTGGTAATCGTCTCGATGGCTCGTTGGCGAAACTGCGCATCCGTCAACGACAAATTCTTTTTGGCGATCTCAATCAGTCTGCGACTGTTGTCGAAACGCAAACCACGCAGGAGCGGCTGGGTATAGTTAAAGGTGAGCGCCGTCGGGTATTGCGGATCGAGAGCGCTAAACGCGTTATTGGTAGTCGATCTGACGGACGAGAAATCCAGCCGGTAATTGCCGCCGAATTGGGGCGCCAATCCTTCGAGGCGCGCGGTTCCGGTGAAATCCGATTGGACAATTGAACCGTCTGAGCCGCCACTGAGGAAACTGGAAATCGGACTCTCAATCCGCTCAAAATAGGAAGACGAACTCAGCCGGGGATCGTACGCACCACGCACCGTCGTCAGATCAAACTCTGCAATCTTGACGTTATGACGAGCGACCTCGATGTCTTTGTTGTTCTCGAGTGCCAGCGCCAACGCTTCGCGCAACGCGAGCGGTTTCTGTCGACTCATATCAACGCCGACACGACCAAGTTCGGGCAAAGCTTTCTGCGCCGGATTGAAGTCAGGCGCAATAGCGGGAACCTGCAACTCCTGGGGTGACGGGGAAGCGGTTGGTTCCTGAGCGAACGCGGAAGCAGCAGCGCCAATTGAAACCAGGACAGCAACAAATATCTTGGAGAAGAAACCATGCACTAAACGACAGGAGCCGGCACGAAGAACTATTCGCGTGCTTTCGTGTGATTTCGTGGATCGTAGATCTTCCAGAGCTTGTCGGCCGCAACTCACTTCATTGCTTTCCGGCCCAGTATTTTGATTTGTCATCGCAACCTAAAACTTTCAATCAATCCGTTAAAGAAGAGCTATTGCTTCGAAACCAAACCCAACAACGATGCGGCGGCGCTGGCAGTTTTGCGGCGTACTCGTCCAAAGACCCCAGTCACTCGGGAACTAACCGTGGACAAAACTTTGCTTCGGCCCAGATCGTCGAATAGAGAATAAAAAACCGGCACCGCCAATAACGTCAGCAGCAAGCAAAGCGACTGTCCGCCTACAACCAGCACACCAATGGAACGGTTGGTTCCGGAACCCGGACCACTCGAGATGGTCAGGGGCAACATTCCCGCCACCAGCGCAATGGTAGTCATCAGAATCGGACGGAGACGATCGCGGTTGGCGCGAATGATCGCTTCCAATCGCTCCATCCCCTGTGCGCGCAGATGATTCGTGTGATCGATTTGCAGAATGGCGTTTTTCTTGACGACCCCGAAGAGTAGTAACAGACCCAAACCAGAGAAGATGTTGACCGTCTGTCCGGTGATCAGCAGTGACA